>JBJONJ010000200.1:0-11459 GCA_046051905.1 Verrucomicrobiota bacterium | reverse complement strand
TCTCCGCCAATAGCTATGAGGCCCGCCACTTCGCCCGGGCCGTGTTGAAGCCGCCATTGCGCAAATCCGTCCCGGCCAATGTAGAGCGGTATGCTGGGGAATGGCGGTGGTGTTTGCGGGTTCTGATCAAAAACGGCCACAAGCTCGTAGCCCTGTGGGCAGACGAACTCACGCAGCACTTTGGCATGGCCGCTGGCACCCCAGATGATGAGTGGTTTTAGCATGGAAAATCTGGGTAATGGGCATCGCGCTCGGACAGGAAAGCCAGCTCCGGAAACGGCCACTCAATAGCGAAACACGGGTCATTCCAGCGCACGCCACGGGCAGACTGGGGATGCCAAGTGCAGCCGATGGAGTAGTGGACCTCCGTGTGCTCCACCAACGTCTGGAACCCGTGGGCGCAGCCCTCCGGGATGTAGAGCGCGCGGCCATTATCCGCCGTCAACTCCGCTCCGACCCACTGCTTAAAAGTGGGCGACTCGGGCCGCAGATCCAGCGCCACATCGACCAGCGCACCGCGCAGGCAGCGCACCATTTTGGTCTCCTCATGTGGTGCTGTCTGGTAGTGCATACCCCGCAACGTGCCACGCTGGTTGTTGGAGGAAACACTGCACTGGGACAGGCGGAAATTGAGCCCGTGCGCCGCGAACTCCTCAGCGCACCAAGTTCGCGCAAACCAGCCACGCGCATCATGGTGGCGCTCTAGATCGATGATCCAGACGCCTTCGATTTTGGTGGGGGTGAACTTCATATTACGCAATGCGCAGGTCCGGCAGCGGAATAACAAAGCGACCACCGGCTGCGTGATAGGGCTGCTGCTGGGCCATCACCTCGTCGGCGAAGTTCCAAACCAAAAGGACGGCGTAATCAGGCGCACGAGCAGCCAGCTCTTCAGCGGGCAAAATGGGGATGTGCAGGCCTGGACTCAGACGCCCCTGCTTGTAGGTGCTGCGGTCGGCGATAAAATCGAGGAACTGCGCTGCCTCGCCAACATAGTTGAGCAGGGTGCTGCCCTTGGCTGATGCTCCATAGGCGGCCACACGTTTTCCTGCCTTGGTTTGCTGATCGAGAAACGTGATCAGATCAGCCTTCACGCGAGCGGCCTGTTCGCTGAAACGCTGATAGTAGGCCGGGCTGGTCACGCCAAGCCCCGCCTCAGCCTCCAACGCCTCCTTCACGGTGGTGCGGATGGCTTCCGCTCCTTTTTTGCAGACGTAGAGCCTCAGTGAGCCACCGTGAATAGGCAACCGCTCCACATGGAAGATGTCCATTCCATGACGGGCAAAGAGAGGGATGAGCGGCGTGAGCGTGAAGTAATAGACATGCTCGTGGTAGATCGTGTCGAACTCGACTTTCTCGATCATCTCCACACCATAAGGGAACTCGAAGACCCCCCAGCCATCCGTCTTGAGCAGTTCTGCCACGCCAGCGACGAAGTCGTTCGTATTTGGAGCATGCGCGAAGACGTTGTTGCCCAGAATGAGGTCGGCCCGGCCTTTTTGCCCCCGGAGAGCAGCCGCCGTGTTCTGACCAAAAAACTCGCAGTGGGTCTCCACGCCATGGTTCCGTGCCACCTCCGCAATGTTCGCCGCGGGTTCAAATCCAAGGCAGGGCACACCGGCCTGGACAAAGTTCTTCAAGAGGTAGCCGTCATTGCTGGCGATCTCGACGACAAAGCTGTCCTTGCCGAGCTTTTTCTCCGTGATGTGCTTTTCCACCGCGGCCTTTGCATGCTTCAGCATCGCATCCGAAAAGGACGAGAAGTAGATGTAATCGCTGAAGAGGTCCACCGGTGGCACGGTCTCGGTGATCTGCATGAGCCAGCAATCCGCACAGACAAACACCGCGAGAGGGAACCGCGGCTCCGGCTTGTCTAGGTCTTCCGGGCGGAGAAGATTGTTTGCCAGCGGCTGGAGGCCGAGGTCAATGACGGGCAGGGAGCGGGTGGAGCCGCAGGAACGGCAGCAGTGGGCTTCGGGCATGTTCTTGTTCAGTTCGTCCATGGCAGCCCGGCAGCACGGGCCTGCGCAGCGTAATCCATGATTTGTTGGCGCGTCAATGCCAGCATGTCAGCGTCTTTCTGCGTGTGGCGGATACGATACCACTCGGCGGTGACCTGGGTGGCCTTTTGAAAGTCCCACACCGGACGCCAGCCGAGCAGTCGCGTGGCCTTTTGATGGCTCAGAGTCAGACGCGTGGCCTCGGGCACAGCATGGGGATCCGGCCGGGCTTCCCATTGGCCAGGCCAAGTATCAAAAAAGGCCTTCACGACCTCGCCCACGCTGCGCTCAGATTCAGGATCGGGGCCAAAGTTGAGGTTTAGCAACTCGGGACAGCCCGGATCGGCAAAAAGATGCTGGCCCACGTTCAGGTAACCGCTCAGGCACTCCAGCACATGCTGCCAGGGCCGAGTCGCCGAAGGGTTTCGCAGGATCACCGGTTCGCCAGCCACCTGCGCACGGCAGCAATCCGGCAGGATGCGGTCTGCGGCATAGTCTCCACCGCCGATGACATTCCCCGCACGCACGGAAGCCAGCCGTCCCCTGCCCTGTTCACGCGAAAAGAAGGAGGCATGCCAGGCGGCCACCACCAGCTCCGTGGCGGCCTTGCTCATCGAATACACATCATGCCCGCCAAGAGGATCCTCCTCGGAGAAGGGACGGCCGAGGTTCTGGTTCAGGTAGCACTTGTCACTGGTGACAACGATGACCGGCGCGGCGCAGCCTGTCTCGCGAACGGTTTCCAAGAGCCACGCCGTGCCCCAGGCATTGACCGAGAAGGTCTCCAAAGGTTCCTTGTAGGACAAGCGAACCAGCGGCTGGGCCGCGAGATGCATGATGAGGTCGGGTTGGGCGGTTTGAATGGCCTCGCGGAGCTTTTCGCGATCTCGCAGGTCGGCGATCCACTCGTGCTCCAGCACCTCACGCGGAATGAAATGTTTCAAATCATCCGCGTGCAAGGGAGCGAGGGCATAACCGCTCACTTTCGCTCCGAGTGCATGCAGCCAGAGCGTCAGCCACGAGCCCTTGAAACCGGTGTGACCGGTCACCAGCACGCGTTTGCCTTGATAAACAGAGCCAAACATCACCAGACCTTCCAGGGGGCCTTTCCGCCTTCCCACATTTTGTTGAGCATTTCAAACTCCCGGTAGGTGTCCATGCACTGCCAGAAGCCGTCGTGGCAGTAGGCTTTCAGGCGGCCGGTCTCGGCTAGCTTTTGGAGGGGATCGCGTTCGAATACGCAATCATCGCCGGTGAGGAAATCGCGCACCGATTTGTCGAGCACCATGTAGCCGCCGTTGATGAAGCCTGTTTCCCGCTCCGGTTTCTCCTGGAAAGACTGCACCGTAAGCCCGTCAATGCCCAGCTCACCAAAGCGTCCGGCGGGGCGCACGGCCGTCATCGTCACCAGTGCCTTCTGCTCGTAGTGAAAACGCACTGATTCGGCGATGTTGGAGTCCGTGACCCCGTCACCGTAGGTCAGCAGCACATCCTCGTCTCCGATGTGCTTCATGGCACGGAGCAGTCGGCCGCCTGTCATCGTGTGCATTCCCGTCTCCAGCAGAGTGACCGTCCAATCCTCCTCGTCGTGGCTGTTGTGGTAGGTGATCTGGGGGGTACGGCCGAGCTTCAGCGTCACATCGCTGCGGTTCCAGAGGTAGTTGCGGAAGTAGTCTTTGATAACCTCCCCCTTGTAGCCTAGGCACAGGACGAAGTCCTTGAAGCCATGCTGCGCGTAGCTCTTCATGATGTGCCAAACGATGGGCTGCCCGCCAATGGGAACCATCGGCTTGGGGCGGTACTCGGTCTCTTCTCTCAAGCGGGTGCCCAGCCCCCCGCACAGCAAAATGACTTTCATCGATGTTCCTAGTTCAAACGTTGAGATTTAAAGCGCTCCAGCTTGGCGCCTTTTTTTCACTAAAGCGGTTTGTTTGGGCGGACAAGCGCATAAATCTCCGCCCCCAATGCCATCCTCCCCCGAACCCGTCCCTAGCCCGCAGAAGCTCTTCCGCCTGTGGGACGCGGGGAACATCTCGCGAGAAGAATTCCAGCGCCTCATGGCCGTGCATGCCCGCGAACTCATCGAGGAGATGGAGCAGGCGCGGAAAAATCCTCTTATGGCCTGGATGCACCAGCTCTTTAACCGTCGCGAGGCTGCCCGCTGGTCCGGCGGGCATGGGGAGGCCCTCGTGCGGGAAATTCTGCTGGCCCTCGCTGATGAGGAAAGCTTTCCCCCCTCCCGCTGGCTGTGGAATGCCACCCATCCGCATGTGCCACTCCACGTTTTTTTCCGTGCCCGTGAAATGCCGCGCTTCCGCTTTTTGAAGCTCCGCGCCACCTCCCAGGCCGTCACCGTCGAAATCGAGCACGGCGGCAGTGATACCGCCCCGCCTGTGCGGGAGGAATTTTACCTCCGCAGGCACCGGAACACGCGCTTGATGGTGGAACGCCGCGCCATGCTGGGCTAGGAAACCCGCCCGTTTCATGCATCCGAACAAGGCCCCTGCCCTCTCCACGACCTCCTTTCTGCTCCTCGCAGTCATCGCGATGGCGGCGGCGGCGTTTTACCGGCTGCCGCTGCTCGATGAGCGCCCGATGCACACGGACGAGGCCATCCTCGCCTTCAAAACGGCCGATTTTCAAACCAACGGTCATTTCCAATACGACCCGAAGGACTACCACGGCCCCGGCCTGCACTACGCCGCCATCCTCTGGTCCAAATTTGCCTTCTGGAGCGCTCCAGACACTTGGCGTGGCGATCAACTCCGCACCGTCACCGCTCTCTGCGGCCTGCTGCTCATCCTCTCCACGCTGCTGCTCACGGACGTGCTCGGACGTAACGGCGTGATCGCCGCCATGCTGCTCGCCGCTGTCTCGCCGATGCAGGTGTATTACTCACGCTACTACATCATGGAGACACCACTCGTGCTGCTCATCATGATCGCCCTCGTCAGCTTCTGGCGCTACTCGCAGGGGGGCGGCAGGCTCTGGCTGCTCCTCGGCGGCATCGCTACCGGCTTGATGCATGCCACCAAGGAAACCTTCATCCTGAATGTCGTCGCCGGTTTTGTGGCTTGGATCGTGGCGAAGCAGCTCTTCGGCCCCTTTGAACCACGCCGCAGCGGCTTCTCGCTGGGTCCAACCAAGCAACGCCCCGGCAAACCGATCCTCTGGGTGCTTGTGCCCGCCGCCCTCGTCAGCGTCGCCATGTATTCCGGCGGCTTCCATGACTGGGACGCGGTCAAAAACAGCTTCACCACCTACTCGCATTACCTCGAACGCTCCGGCGGCGCTGGCCACGAGAAGCCCTGGCACTATTACCTCACGCTCCTCACCTGGCGTAGCGATGGCGGCCTCAACTGGAGCGAAGGGCTCATCGTCGTCCTCGCCCTCATTGGCATGGGACACGGCCTCGTCGGCAATCATCAGAAAAACGGCCCGCGACAGGCCTTCCTCGTCTTTTTGAGCCTCTACGCCCTCCTGCTCCTCGGCGGCTACTCCATGCTCGCCTATAAGACCCCGTGGTCCATCCTCAGCGCCCAGCATGCGCTCATCCTGCTCGCCGGTTACGGCAGCCGCGTGCTCGCCAGCGTCTTCGCCAAAGGCATCCTGCGCATCGGCTTCCGCATCGCCTTCGGCCTCGGTCTGTATCATCTGTGCTACCAGACGAATCTCGCCATCCATCGCTACTCCGCCGACGCCCGCAATCCCTGGACCTACTCCCACACCGTCCAGGCCTTCCCGCGTCTCTTGCTGCAAGTCAGCGAGCTCCAGCGCATCGAGCCCGCGCCCATGAGCCTCCTCGTCGTCAACAAAGACCTTGGCTGGCCCATGCGCTGGTATTGGCGCACCAATGCCAATGCCCGCTATGAGTCCTCCGTGCCCGAAACCGATCTCACCGCCTCCGTCATCCTCTGCGATATGGAACTCGTCCCCGCCGTGCAAGCCAAGCTCGGCACCCGCCCCTATCACAATCAAGGTTTCTACGGCCTGCGTCCCAATGAGAACCTCGTCATGCTCGTCGAGCAGACCCTCTGGACCCGCTACGAAGCCGCCCAAAAAGACGCCGTTGTCACACCTTGAGCCAACCAGCTCACTCCACGCCGCTCACGCGAACGTCATCGAGATCAAAACTCGACTGCGCCCCCGCAGCGCTGGGCACGACGACGAGCTTACCGATGTTTTGAATCGTCTCGCGCCAGGAGAAGCCGTTCGCGGCACGCTTCCAGCCGGCGGCGCGGGCTTCGTCATCGCTCCAGTCGTAGCGCAGCTCGGCGATGGCTTCCTGCCAGTCGATGGAGAAGGTGGTCTTCGTCTCGAACTGCCATGAGCCGACATCACTCGCAAAGATCTCGATCATCACACGACCACCCGGCTTGGTGCTGCGCACGCGGCAGTTGATACGCGCACCACGACCGCCGAAGACTTGCGTCCAATCACCGAGCAACGACGATTCGCCTGCCTTCACCGATGAAGATGCAATCGGCAGGTTTCGACCTTCACGAGCGGCGGTGATGAAACCGTCGTGTGCTGTCACCTTGTCCACGCCCTTCCAGAACTGCTCATCCTTCGCGAAATCGAAGCCATGCGACTTCACTGGCTGCGGCTTCCAGTCCGCACTCTTCAGCGGATTGATCTCCACGGGCAGATTTCGATCCACCAGCGCCACACCTTCGAGCGCGTAGATTTTCCCGCGAGGCACGGAGATGCGAAAACGCAGCGTTTTGCCCGCCCACGAGCCTTTTTCGACCTTCTGGCCGCTTTCATCCATCGCCGTGACTTCGACGGCGTCACCATCTGCAATCACACGAAACGGCTCCGAGGTCACGCGAAGCCTTCGCGTGGTCAAAACGGCCGTTTCACCCTCTTTCGAGGGTTCGTAACCCGCAAAACCATCCACGCGCAAAGTCGCCAAACAAGGCAGGCAGTGCCGTTTCCAGCCCGTGTGCGGAAAATCATCGCCGCCGTAAAAGATCAGATGCTTTCCATCGCGGATCACCGGTGATCCGGCCATCGCGTAGATGCATTCGCTGTCGTAGCTGCCCTTGGGCCCGCGTGGAATCAACGGCACGCCGGGTGCCACGCGCTGCCATTTGAGTCCATCCGGACTCCACACCAGCTCGCAATCCACCGTGCGGCCATGGCTCACGTTGTACATCATGAGGTAGCCGAGGTAGACGCCCGCATGGCGGAAGACCGGCATGCAGTAAGTCTGGCTTCCTCGACCTTCGCTCACGCGACTGCGCAGCATGAGGCCGTTGTTCCGCCAGTGTAGGAAGTCATCGCTCTCAAGCCGCGCCACGAGTCGCTCTCCCAGATAGAGCTTCGTGAACCAAACATACCTCCCACTGCCCTCGTCCCAGAAGGCATTGTTATGTGTGTCGCCGTTTTGAGCACCGAAGCCTTCGGCGTGGATCGCCTCGCCCCAGTGAATCCCATCCGCCGAGAAGCGCACCTGCGGCTTCCCTAATCCCACATCGCTCACCATCTTGTAGCGACGCATCGGATCGACCTCATGCAGGTCTTTGAAAACGCCCACGTTTGGGCAATCACGCGCCACGATGTTCGTGGCCTTCGTGCCGCCAAAGGCATGCAAGCCCAGCGCAGGCTTGTCCCAGGTGAGGCCGTCCTTCGACGTCGCGTAGAGCAGATACCAGCCCACATCGTGAACCGTGCTCGGCCCGTCCATCTGCGCGATGGCCTCCTTGTCCGCCAGCACGCATTTATACCACATCTTGAAGACCGCATGCTCCTCGTCCCAGATGACATTCGGATACAGATTGTTCAGCGAGTTCTCCCACGGCTTGTCCGCTTGGAAAAGCGGATTGCCCGCATGCTTCGTGACCGTTCCCGGCATCAACCGGGCGTTTTCCGCACTCTCGATCACCCGCGAGTCGAGCACGAGCAGCTTGTCCGCGAGCAGCGGCGTGGTGAGAAGGAGGAAGAGGAGGTGGCGCATGGGAAAATGAAGACTTGCTCGCGGAGTTACGCCTGCCGACGATGAATCATGCAAGCGTCGCCGAAGACTCTTTTGCTCAAGCAGATCGCCATCAACCTGCTCGCAGGCATGGCAGGAGCCTTTTTCGTGTGGAGCTACATCTACAGCATCGGCAGCCAAGTGATCCCCGATGCCATTTACGAGTCCCATGACGTCATCATGATCCGCGGAGGCATGGCTTTCGGCATGCTGATCGGCGTGGTGATGGCCTGGAAGCGAGCCGGGGCACGCTTGGTGGCGACATTGCATCTCACAAGCATCCTCGCCGGGTGTGTCATCGGTCACTGGGGCTGGAGGGAAGGCATGGCAGGCTATTTTTGCACTTCATGGCTCATCGCTATCCTCATCGCATGGCGCTTCAAAAAAACAAAACGACCTCAAGGCTGCCAATCAACCCCGTAGGGGTTACCTCATGAATAGCCAGGGGTTTCAACCCCTGGAACATCGCGCCACCCCATTCCGAACCCCGAAAGGGTTCGACATCGCTGGCAGGACGTTCGAGACTGCTGACCACATCGGACAACCCCTCCGGGGTTGTGTCTGCTGGCGTATCGACGACCGGAGGTTTCACCTCCGGCTATTCATGGTGAAGCCCTCCGGGGTTTTGAGCTACTTCGGAGCCCGATAAGACTCCTGCATGAGCTTCTCCAACTCTGTGACGATCTCCGGCTTCTCCGCCGCGAGGTTGGTTTCCTCACCGAGGTCCGTTTCGAGATTGTAGAGTAGTTTTTCGAGCGGTTTAGCCTTCTTCTTGGCTTTCGGGCCGGGCTGCGCAGCTCCGGTGTTCAGGTGGATGAGTTTCCACGGCCACTTCAGCACGGCGCGTTTGCCGCCTTGCTCGTTGAAGTCCCAATACAGATGCGAGTGCTCTTTTTGACCTTCTTTGCCGAGGAGTGTGGGCACGAGCGAGATGCCATCGGTCTCCGTGTGGAGCTTCACGCCGCTGAGTTCCGCCACAGTGGGCAGCAGGTCCTGAAAACCGCTCACCTGCTCGCTCACCACGCCCGCTTTGATCGTGCCGGGCCACCAGGCGATGAAGGGCACGCGAATGCCGCCATCGGTCATGTCGCGCTTCGTGCCTTTGAAGTCACCGTTGCTGTTGAAGAAGTCACTGTCGTGGCCGCCCTCGTGGTGCGGGCCGTTGTCGCTGGAGAACATGACGAGCGTGTTGTCATCCATGCCGAGCCGTTTCAGCTCCGCCATGATGCGGCCGACTTCGTCGTCGAGGAAGCGCATCAACTGCGCAAAGCCCTTCTCCGCGTCCGGCCAGTCCCTGTTCGCGAACTCGCCGTAGTCCGGGCACTCCATGCCATGACCGAGTGGCGAGTCCTTGCCCGCCTCGTTGTTCGTGTGCGGGATGTTCATCGCGTAGTAGAGGAAGAAAGGCTTCCCCTTGTCCCGCGAGCGCTCCGTGAGGTGGCGGCGCACCTCGTTGGAGCAAAGCTGCGGCACCCACTGCTGCCGCCCGTCCAGCGGCGCCACGCCGGTGCCCGTGAACTCCGCATCCACATAGTCCGCGGCGTTTTTGAACGAACCTTCGATCACCGTGTTTGGCAGCGGACTCACGCGACCATTGATGATGAGGGCCTTCGTGTAGAAATTGTGCGCGTGGCTGGTGCCCACATAGCCATAAAACTCATCGAAGCCCTTCTTCTCCGGGTCGTTCAGCGGCAGCGGCTTGCCCAGGCCGTATTTGCCGATGCAGGCCGTGTGATAACCGGCCGTTTTGAGGAAGTTGGGCACCGTCACATCGCTGTCCGGGATGATCCACGGGTCATTGCCACGCACGCGGCAGTGCCCGGTGTGAAGGCCCGTCATGAGCACACAACGCGATGGCGCACACACCGTGCTCCCGGAGTAATGCCGCGTGAATTTGATCCCCTCCGCCGCCATGCGATCGAGGTTCGGCGTCTTGAGACTCTTCTGCCCGTAGCAGCCCATGTCGCCATAGCCGAGGTCATCCACGAGGATGTAGATGATGTTCGGCGGCGTGGCCGCAGCGGCAAACGACGCGAGCAGGAAAAGGGCGAGCGAGCAGAGGAACTTCATGGGCAGCAGCAAACGCGGGAGGGAGCGTGTTGCTTCAAGAAAAACCGCTGCCTCACGCCAGCACCGCCTTCACCACCTCCCCGCTCACATCCGTCAGCCGGAAGTCGCGGCCTTGGAAGCGGTAGGTGAGTTGTTCGTGATCGAAGCCGAGCAGGTGGAGCATCGTGGCGTGGAGGTCGGGGACGGAGACGCGGTTTTCGACGGCGGCGTAGCCGAACTCATCGGTGGAGCCATACATCTGACCGCCTTTGATGCCGGCACCGGCCATCCACATGGTGAAACCTTTGGGATGATGATCGCGGCCCTTGCCGTTCTCGGCGACGGGTGAGCGACCGAACTCGCCGCCCCACACGACGAGCGTGCTGTCGAAGAGGCCGTTCATCTTCAGATCATCGAGCAGCGCGGCGATGGGGCCGTCGGTCTCGGCGCAGTGCAGGTCGTGGTTCTTTTTGAGGTCGTCATGGGCGTCCCAGGCCTTCGGGCCTTCGTTTCCACCGCTGTAGAGCTGCACGAAGCGCACACCCCGCTCGACGAGGCGACGGGCGAGCAGACAGTTTTTGCCAAAGTGAGCCGTCACCGCGTTGTCGAGGCCGTACATCTTCCGCACGCTCTCCGGCTCGCGACTGAGATCGGTGCATTCACTGGCGCTCATCTGCATGCGGAAGGCGAGCTCGTAGGTGTTGATGCGGGCCGCGAGCTGGGACTCGGCGGGATTCGCGGCGGCAAACTCGGTGTTCCACTGCTTGAGCAAATCGAGCCGTGCCCGCTGCTGCGCCCGCGAGACGTTTTTCGGCGGCGTGAGGTAGGCGATGGGCTCGCCGCTGCTGCGGAAGGGCACGCCCTGATACGCGGCGGGCATGAAACCGTTCGACCAGTTCAAGGCTCCATTCACGGGTGCGCCCTGATGATCGAGCAGCACGACAAAGGAGGGCAAATTTTCGCTTTCGCTGCCGAGGCCGTAGGTGGCCCATGATCCCATGCACGGCCTGCCCGGCAGGATGAAGCCGGTGTTCATCTGGAAGATGGCGGGGCCGTGGTTGTTGCTCTCCGCGTGCATGCTGCGGATCACGCAGAGGTCATCGGCATGCCGGGCGAGATTCGGAAAGGTCTCCGCCATGTCGATGCCGGCTTGGCCGTGCTTCCCAAAGCGGTAGTAGCTCTTCATGGCGACGTTTTTCGTCTTCCCGCCCATGAAGGCGTCATCCTTCTTCCACACTGGGATGGCCTTGCCATGCCACTTCTCCAGCTCGGGCTTCGGATCAAAGAGATCAATATGCGACGGCCCGCCATACATGAAGAGGAAGATGACGGACTTCGCCTTCGGCGCGAAATGCGGCGCTTGGGGAGCCAGCGGATTCGTCGAGGACAGCACGCCTTCCGCTCCGAGCAGCGATTGCAGCGCGACCGAGCCG
>JBJONJ010000199.1:0-2779 GCA_046051905.1 Verrucomicrobiota bacterium | reverse complement strand
CCAGGACAGCGTGAAAATCTGCGAGGACACCGATGGCGATGGCAAAGCGGACAAATTCACCGTCTTCGCCGACAAGCTGAACCTGCCCACCGGCATCGTTTTCGCCCGCAAAGGCATCATCGTGGCCGCGCCGCCGCAGTTCATCTATCTGGAAGACACGAATGGCGACGACAAAGCCGACAAGCGCGAGGTCATCATCGACTGCTGGGGCATCCGCGACACGCATGCACAGGCCAGCAGCCTGCATTACGGCTTCGACAACTGGATCTACGGCTGCGTCGGCTACAGCGGCATCGAGGGCTACGTCGGCGGAAAGCAGCATCAGTTCGCGATGGGAACGTATCGCTTCAAGCCGGACGGCAGCGCCATCGAGTTCCTGCATCAGTTCACCAACAACGCGTGGGGCCACAGCTACAACGACGCGGGAGATCAATTCGGCGGCACCGCGAATGGAGCTCCTATTTTCTTCGGCGGCATCCCCGCCACCGCGTATCCCGAAGGCTCACGCGGCCAGACCGCGAAGAAGATCAACGTGGTCGATACCTGCCACACCATCACGCCAAACTTCCGCCAGGTGGACGTCTTCGGTGGCTACACCGCCGCCGCAGGATCGAACTTCATCTACAGCGATGCTTTGCCAAAGCGCTTCCAAGGCATGGCCATGGTCTGCGAGCCCACGATGAAAGTCGTCTCGCTCATGGACGTGCAACCCGATGGCGCTGGCTACAAGGCTCTCGATGCCTTTAACCTCTACGCCAGCAGCGACGAATGGAACAGCCCCGTGCATGCCGAAGTCGGCCCCGACGGCGCGGTGTGGGTGGCGGATTTCGAAAACTTCATCATCCAGCACAACCCCACGCCCAGCAAAGAACGCGGCGGCTTCGTGGCGACGACGGGCGTCGGCGGTGCGCATGAGAACGAGCTGCGCGATCACAGCCGTGGGCGCATCTACCGAATCACCGCGAAAGGAGCCACGAACGCCAGGGACACGCTTTATGGCAGGCTCACGAAACAGCGCATGGTCGTCGAAAATGGGTCCTATGAGGCCCATGCGACCTATGGGACCCATGATTTGTGGGTGCAGCATGCTTTGGGCAAACTCGACGCCAAAACCCACCAAGCCGCCCTCATCTCCAAAGACGCCAAACTCCGCCGCAACGCCATTCGTGCTCTCGGAGCGGACAAAGCCGCGCAGGACCTCTTCTTCGGCTCCGGTGTCATCTCCGATCCCGATTTGAACACACGCCTCGCCGCATTTGTGAAGCTCGCGGACTTCGCCACGACGCCGGAAATCCAAACACTCGTCAAAAAGCTCGCCAGCGATCCTGTCGTCAAAAACGACGAATGGCTCGCCGAGGCCGCCAAGATGCTCGGGAAGAAGCACAAGGCCCTGAACTACAAAGAAGGCCCCAACCTGCTCCCCAACCCCGGCTTCGAAGAACCCATCGCCAAAACGTGGCAACAGCGCGACTACGGCAATCGCGTCGGCAACAAAGACGCGCAGTGGGGCTTCGTCACCGATCCGAAGATGGTCCACAGCGGCAAACGCGCCATGCGCTGTATCACCCGCGACGACGCCGATACCAGCTCCTTCGCCGATGTGGTGCTGAAACCGAACACCGAATACCGCCTCAGCGCCTGGATCAAAACCCACGCCTTCCGCGGCAAAGCCAGCCTCAACGACCACATCGGTCGTGCCGAGACCTCGCCCAAAATCAGCCGCAACCAGGACTGGACCGAGGTGGAAGTCGTCTTCAACAGCAAGGACCGCCCCAAAGCCAGCATCAACCTCCTCCACGTCGGCAAGGGCGACATCTACTTCGACGACGTGAAGCTCTGCGAGCTCATTCTCGAAAACGAAGACGATGCCAGCAAACTCGTCGGCGATGCCAAACGCGGCGAAAAGATCTTCTGGGAGCATCCCGTGGCCGCTTGCAAGAACTGCCACATCCTCAAAGGCCAGGGCAGCGCCGTCGGCCCAGCTCTCGATGGCATCGCCAGCCGCAAAGACGAGGCCTACATCCTCGAAAGCCTCATCAATCCAAACGCCAAGCTCGCCGAAGGCTACACCGCCACGCCGATCTCTCCGATGCCGCCGATGAACCTCATTCTGAAGCCGCAGGAGTTCGCGGATGTGAAGGCGTTCATCTTGAGCTTGAAGTGAGATAGGCAGGCGGGCATACTCCGCCCATGAAAACGATCTCCACAACTCCTCGTAAGGCTGCCCGTACTGCCGCCAAAAAGTCACGTGACAGGCTCACCCCTGCGCAGGTGGTCAAGGCGCAGGCCATGCTGGCAGAGCTGGATGCGGTGTATGGTGGCCGCGACTCAGGTTCAGTGGATTTTTTGATCAAGATGAGGCGGGGAGAAGCATGAGTTAATTCGTGGATGCCAGTTTCCTTGTCGCTTCGTTTGCCTCAGACCAGCATTCAGCCGCAGCAAGACGCTGGTGGAACGTGAATGCCAATCCAGTGATGCGCACTTCGCGTCTGGCCTACTTCGAGGCGGAGAACTCCATTCGTGCGCTCCGCGTGGGTAACAAGATCACTGCTCAGGAGGAGTTCAGCTCCATCGAAACGATGAAACGATACCTTCTCGAAGGCTTCATCGAACTATGGGAAACACCCGTGAAGCGTCTCTTTCCCTCCGCCCGGCGGTTTAGACCGGTTCTCAAAATGTCTGTCAGATTCCCGGCGGCGGGGCAGCCTCATTGGCGGCGTCATTCGCTCGTCAGCTATTGTCCCAATAGCCTCCTCGCTCTTTCCTTGCCACTGAAGCC
>JBJONJ010000198.1:0-2530 GCA_046051905.1 Verrucomicrobiota bacterium | reverse complement strand
ACCAAGAACAGCGGACAAGAATCGAAGCGAAGCGTAGATAGCCACTTCCGCTTCAGCGGAATGCCCGGAGGGCGAGCGTAGCGAGGCAATGTCCGCGCTCCCCTTCTCCACGTCTCACCATCTCCGAGTCTTCAGTCCCTTCCGCTCTCCGAATCAGATCTCCGGCAGCTGCCAGTCGCCACGGAAGGGGCGGGCTTCGAGCATCTTGGCGGCTTCGGCATCGCCGGGGATGGTTTCGGCGGCGGGGTCCCACTGGAGCGTCCGCTTGGCCTTCACGGCGATGGCGGCGAGCTGGCAAAGAGTGTCGCTGCGCACGGCGGTTTCGATGTCGCAGATGGCTTGGGCCCCGGCTTGGATGGAGTCGATGAAGTTGGCCGTGTGCTCAATGCTGGTGGGCAGTTTGATGGGCATGGTGCCTTCTTTGCTGGCGGGATCGCGGAGGATGGCGGCGTCGCTGGCCTCGATGGTGCCGCGTTTGACATGCACCCAGCCCTTTTCGCCGATGAAGCGGATGCCGTGGCCGATGTCGTCGCGCTTTTCGTTCACGAAGACGATGGGAGCGGCCTGCGCATACTCGAAGCGCAGGCGCCAGCCGAGCACGTTGTCGCAGGTGCCGCTGGCGGGCCATTCAGCGGCCTCGTAGCCGACCCGGATGGGACCGGTGTCGTCGGTGCCATTTCCCCACTGGGCGATGTCGAGGTGGTGGATGCCCCAGCAGGAGAGCATGCCGAGGGAGAAGTTGGAGATGTTCTCGTGGAAGTGGCGCTTGGTCTTTTCGACGTGGTAGGGCGTGAACGGCGCGGGACCTACCCAACGCTCCCAGTCGATGCCTGCCGGCACGGCTTGATCGGGAAAAAGCTGGGAGGTGATGCCGCCAGGCACAGCGACCTGGATTTCCTTCAGTTTACCCAAACGGCCGTTGCGGGCGAGCTCGCAGGCCCAGCGGAATTTGAGGTCGCTGCGCTGCTGCGTGCCAAACTGGAACACGACACCGGTTTTGCGCACCGCGGCGCGGACATGCTTCGCCTCGGCCACGGACATGCCCATGGGCTTTTCGTGGTAGATGTGCTTTTTGTTCAGGACGGCGTCGGTGGACGGAATGCTATGCCAATGTACCGGCAGCGCCATCAACACAGCGTCGATGGAGGCGTCGCGGTTCAGCTCGCGGAAGTCGGAGAGCACTTTCACCTCGTCGCTGCCGTAAGCCTGCTTGATGTGCCACTTCGCGGTTTGGATGCGCTCCTGGTTCACATCGCAGAGCGTGGTGACGCGGACGTTCGCATTCGTCAAAAAGGCCCGCATGTCATGCGTGCCCTGTGCCCCGCAGCCGATGACACCGAGGGTGATCTTGTTCGACGGCGCGGTCTGCGAGCGCAACACGCTGGCAGGCACAAAGCAAGGCGCGATGCCCGTGGCGAGCACGGATTGGAGGAAGGAACGGCGGTGGGTCATGCTCGCAGCAAAACGGCGAGCATTTACGGGCCTTGCAACCCCGCCGGGAAAGGGCGAAAATCTGCGCATGAGCGCGACCTCGATGCTGCAACTCAAACAAAGCCTTTCCCGGCTCACCGAGCGGGAGCGGCAGGAGGTGTCCGCCTTCCTTCACCGCATGAAGCAGGAATCGCCGACCTGGCAGAAGGAAATGACCCGACGCTTGGCTGAGATGGACGCGGGGAAGAAGTTCCGCCTGCCCAAACCTCTCGCTCGTGCCTGAGATGACTCGTGGTGTCATCCTTCATGCCGGACGCTCTCAAACACCGCGCCGCCGAGAAGGCGTTCACCATCATAGAGGGCGCAGATCTGTCCGGGGGTGAGAGCACGCTGCGGCTCGTGGTAAGTGAGCTGGGCGCGGCCATCACCGAGCGGTTGGAAGTCGGCGAGGCCGGCTGGGCAGCGGTAGCGGGGCTGGGCATTGAGCACGCGGGCGGTGTCGAGCGGCTCGCCGGTGCTTGAGATGGAATGCAGCACGGCATGGCGGGCCCAAAGCAGCGGCGTGTCCTCGTTTTCGATGGCGACGACGAGTTCGTTGGTCTCCGGGCGTTTGGCGACGACGACGTAGGCCTGCTTGTGGATCGGGCTGGCGACGCCGTGGCCTTTGCGCTGGCCGAGGGTGTAAAGGTGCAGGCCGCGATGCTCGCCGCGCACCTTGCCTTCGAGATCGACAATCGGTCCCGGTTTGTCCGGCACGAAGGTGCGCAGGAAGTCCTCCATCTTCACCTGGCCGATGAAGCAGATGCCCTGGCTGTCTTTTTTCTCGGCCGTCTTAAGCCCGAACTGCCGCGCGAGATCCCGCAGCTCCGGCTTGAGCAGATGGCCGATGGGGAAATGCGCGATTTTGACCTGCTCCGGCCGCATCATGGCGAGGAAGTAAGTCTGGTCTTTGTTGGGATCGGCGCCGCGGAGGATGTGGCCGTTTTCTTTGCGGGCGTAGTGACCGGTGGCGATGCCTTCAAAGCCATTCTCCTGCGCCCAGTCCCACAAGACGCCGAATTTCATCTCGCGATTGCACATCACATCGGGATTGGGTGTG
>JBJONJ010000197.1:0-10193 GCA_046051905.1 Verrucomicrobiota bacterium | reverse complement strand
CGGTGGCCCAGAGGAGGCCGCGGGTGATGAGGTCGAGGTAACGGGCGTCGGAGACGGTGGCGGTGTTGTGGCCGATGGTGGTGGAGAAGATCTTGGTCTTGTTCGGGCCGTATTCGTTGGTCCATGCGACGACAGAATTGGCCTCGGTGGGCTTGGCATCCGGCGGAAGCTTCTCGCCCTTCTTGGCCTTCGGCGGCACGACCTGATGACCGGAGGCGAGCGCCTTGCCGCCGAGGATCTGGATGTTGTTGTAGAGCTCCTCGTTGATGGTGGTCCAGTTTTCGAGGCCTTTAGTGATCGGGTTGTCCTTGTCGGTGAAGGTGATGTCGATGGGCTGCTGCGGGCCGTGGCCGGTGGATTGCAGGCCGAGGTATTCATACCAGCCGGCGTTGTCGGCGCCGGGTTTCACTGGCTCGCGGAAATTGCCCCAGCGGTAGCTGTGCATGGCGCAGTGGAGGTTCAGGGCGGGCTTGCCGGCCTTGTGCGCTCCGAGGATGGCACCCACGTAGGCGGGATCGGTGACATCGGCGCTGCATTCATCGTGGATGATGACGTCGAAGTCCTTGTCCCAATCCTTGGCCTTGTAGATTTCAAAGGTGGCCTTGGTGCTCTTGTCGGGGTTGTAGGCGATATCCACGATGGCGTGAATGCGGGACTCGATGCCTTCTTTGAGCGCCATGGGCTGCTTGTCATACTCATGGCAGCAGCCGCCGGCCACGATGAGCACGCGGAGGGGCTTTGCAGGAGCATCCGCGGCGCGGGCGAGGAAGACGACGGCACTGAGGCCGAGGGTGAGCAGGGGGAAGAGCAGTTTCATGGCTGGGAAAGGGCGGCGATTGCAGCGTGGAAGGAACGGCGTGTCGAGGGGAAAATTGCGGGCGCATGCCATCTAGACCGTTTCTCAAAAAGAATGTCTGAAATGACCGGCGAACGCGGCGGCTTCAGTGGCAAGGAAAGAGCGAGGAGGCTATTGGGACAATAGCTGACGAGCGAATGAGGCTGCCCCGCCGCCGGGAATCTGACAGACATTTTGAGAACCGGTCTAGGCTTTGGCATCATCGTTTTTTGTGAAGTCGTGGCATTGGAGTGCTGGAGCATTGGACCATCACTCCAAACCCTGCGTGGAATCCGCTCAAACCAGCGCCGCCGCCTTGGCGACCGCCTCCGTCACTTCGGCGGGCGTGACCTTCGTCATGCAATCGTAGTGACCGAAGGGGCACTGGCGTTCGAAGCATGGGGCGCAGGGTTGCTTGTGCTGGATGACGATGTGGCGATCTCCGAGCGGGCCGGTGGCGATGGGGCAGGTGGAGCCGAAAACGCTCACGGTGGGCACGCCGAGCGCGGCGGCGAGATGCATGGTGCCGGTGTCGTTGGTGAGGAGAAGGGTGCAGGCACGCAGTTTGGCGATGAGCTCGGTGAGGCGAGTTTTGCCGACGAGGTTCTCGTGCGGGGCTTGCAGCATGGCGGAGAGTTTTTCGCCCATTTCTTTCTCGCCGGGAGCGCCAAAGAGCTGCCAGTGAACCTTGGCGTGTTTGGATGAGATCGAGTTCACCACCTCGGCGAAGCGTTCCAAAGGCCAGCGCTTGGCCGGGCCATATTCGGCACCGGCGCAGACGCCGATGCGGATGACGCCGTCATCGGGCAAAACGGGCGGTGGCGCATCCCAAAGGCCTTCTTGATTCACATCGGCCCCGATGTGCGCAGCGAGACGCATGTAACGTCGGGCATGATGCTCGATGGGGCCGCCGGGCGGTGGCTCGGGGACGAGCTGATGAAGCATCTTCGAACGCAATGAGCCACGGAAGCCGACGAGGCGCGGAATGCCCGCGAGCCACAGTTCAAGCGTGCTGCGCGTGGAGTTGGTGCAAAGCACGGCGGCATCGAAATGGATGCCGGTGGCCTTGATGCGCCTCGCGACAGCGAAGACGCCTTCCTTCGCCGGCTTGGCGATGTAGCGGCTGACCTCGGGCATGGAAAGCCAGAGTTCTTCGAGCTTATCGGGGCCGATGACGGTGATTTGCAAATCGGGGCGGCCGCGTTTGATGGCGCGCACCATGGGAAAGGCCATGCAGGCATCGCCGAGCCAGTTTGGGCTGCGGATGAGCAGGTGAAAAGGTTTCAATTGCTCGACGGTCATGCCTTCTGGCAACACGACGCCGCGTTTGTAGGCCGAGATCAGGATGCCGGGCTTGGCGGTCTTCCATCGGGCATGCACCCAGAACCAACTCGCGGGCTGGCGGCGGATCAATTTCTCCACCGCGGCATTGATGGCGTTCGTGAGACCTTCAGCAGTTTCTTGCGTGGAGGTCACCGGCGGGGCGGCGACGACTTTCCAGCGGGCGGGGCCGTCGTCGTAGATCGTCATCGGCACCAGCACCGCGTCTGTGCGCATGGCCATGAGTGCGGCGATGGGTGTGGTGGAAGACAGGCGACCAAAGAAGGGACACCACAGGCCGTGGTCGCCCGCATGCTGATCGACGAGCACACCGACTTGCCCGCCTTCGCGGATGAATTTCATCGGGCCGTTGAAGCCTTTGCTGCGGTCAAAAAGCACAAACTTCAGCTTCTGACGACGGCGGAGCACGAGGTCGTTGAGGAATGGATTGCGGATGGGCTGGTAGATGGCGCCGGGTTTGTGACCGCGAACGTAGGTGGTGGGCACCTGAGTGAGCAGTTCCCAGCAGCTCGCGTGCAGCACGAGGTTCACAATGGGCTTCTTCTCACGCTGGATGAAAGCCTCGAGCTCCGCGATGCCCTCGGCGCTGACATGCTTCAGCAGCCTTTGCTCGCCCATGAGCGGCATTTTGAGGCCACAGAAGAAGTTCGCGAAGAGGCTCTTGAAGTGCTCGCGGGCGATGGCGCGGCGCTCGGCCTCGCTCTTCTCGCCTTCAAAGGCGATGCGCAGGTTGTTGAGGGCGAGTTTTCGGTAACTTGCAGCGATGGGATACACCAGCGTGCCGATGAAGCGGCCGAGATACCAGACCACGACGAGCGGAAGTAATGAAAGCACGGCTTCCACACACCGAAACAGTGCGTAAACCAACCACTGCCCGGTGCGTGTCAGCAAACGGGTTGGTTTCTGCTCGCGGCCCATGACGTCTTTATGGCGCGATGCCTTCCACGGTGCAACCAATGATGCGAGATCATCCCCTTCCCTCACGTTTTCCCAGCTCGATCATGCTCAAAACACTCGCCCTCGCCGCCCTCGTCCCCAGCCTCGCTTTTGCCGCTCCGCGTGCGGAGCATGTCTTCATCGTGAGCATTGATGGCGCGAAGCCCGCCGTGGTGGCGGAGAGTGAGATGCCCACGCTGAAAAAGATCGCCGCAGAAGGCGCGGTGACGTGGCAGGCGAGCACGATTTTCCCTTCCATCACGCTGCCTTCGCACACCTCCATGCTCACGGGCGTGGGACCGGACAAGCATCAGGTGCTCTGGAACGGCTGGACGCCGATCAAGGGGCCCGTGAAGGTGCCCACGGTCTTTTCGCTGCTGCGTGCGGCGGAGCCGAAAGCGGTGACGGGCATGTTTGTGGGAAAGGTGAAATTTCGTCACCTATGGCTGAAGGACACGCTGGATGTGTTCGACTTCGGCGGCCCGCAGACGGCTGCGCCAGTAGCTGGCACACCAGAGATCGAGAAAGATAAAAAGCCCTCGCAGATGGTGGCGAAGAACGCGGCGGCCTGGATTAAGGAAAACAAGCCCCGGCTGGCGTTTGTGCATTTTGCCGATCCTGATACCGCCGGCCACAAAAGCGGCTGGGGTTCACCGGAGCAAAAGGAAGCCTTCAAAGTGACTGATCAAGCGCTGTGGCAGGTTTGGCAGGCGATCAAAGAGGCGGGCATCGCGGACACGAGCGTGCTCATCGTCAGCGCTGATCACGGCGGCCATGACAAGATGCACGGGCTGAACATCCCCGAAGACATGACGATCCCCTGGTTAGCCTGGGGCAAGGGCGTGAAGAAGAATGCCACGATCACCGCTCCGGTGACCACCTACGACACCGCCGCCACGGCGCTGTGGCTCCTCGATGTGCCGCTGCCAGCGGAGTTTGACGGGAAGCCTGTCACCAGTGCCTTCGAATGATGATTCGCTTCGCCGCAGCTCTTTTCGCCTTGGCGTCGCTGGCTCACGCCGCGCCGAATTTCGTGTTCATCATCGCGGATGACTTGGGCTGGGCGGATGTGGCCTTTAATGGTGGTTCAGCGCCGACGCCGAACCTCGACAAGCTTGCCCGAGAAGGTGTCGAGCTCACGCAGCACTATGTGGCCCCGGTTTGCAGTCCTACACGCACCGGACTGATGACGGGGCGCTGCTGGAGTCGCTTCAATGTGACCACGCCGCAGAATCCGCGTGCTCTGCGCTGGGATACAGTGACGCTGCCGACGGCGCTGAAGAGCTTGGGCTACGACACCTGCCTCACCGGCAAGTGGCACCTCGGCTCGCGGCCCGAATGGGGGCCGAACCACTTTGGTTTTGATCACAGCTACGGCTCGCTCGCAGGCGGCGTGGGGCCTTACGATCATCAATATAAGAAGGGCGAGTTCCAGCAGACTTGGCATCGAAATGAGAAACTGCTCACCGAGAGCGGCCACGTCACCGATTTGATCACAAAGGAAGCCTGTGAGTGGCTGTCACAACGCAGTGGGAAGCCGTTCTTTCTCTATGTGCCCTTCACGGCGGTCCATCTGCCGGTGAAAGAGCCCGCCGAATGGCTCGCCAAGGTGCCCGCAGGCATCACGGGCGAGGTGGCGCGGCATTACGCCGCCTGCATCATGCATCTCGATGACTCGGTGGGCCGCCTCGTGACCACGCTGGAAAAGACCGGCCAACGCGGCGAGACGCTGATCATCTTCACCAGCGACAACGGAGGGAGTACCGCGGAGAACAGCGGGCAGACCTATCCGGCCGATGACTATCCCGCCGGCCCGCTGCCCGGCAGCAACAAGCCTCTGCGCAATGAAAAGGGCAGCGTCTATGAAGGCGGTACACGCGTGCCCTGTCTCGTGAACTGGCCAGGAAAGCTCAAGCCCGGCAAACACACAGCACCCGTGCAAATCGTGGACTGGATGCCCACCCTTTGCGCTCTCGCGGGCTTCAAGCCAGACCGCGACCTGAAGTGGGATGGCAGCAATCTTTGGCCGCAACTGGCCGAAGGTGCCGCTCCGGCAGCTCATCCGATCTACACCGTGGCTCCGGGCTTCAATGCACGCTCGTTTCGTGTGGGCGATTGGAAGCTCGTTTTGCTCCCGAAGGACAAAACCGAGCTTTTCGACCTCGCGAACGATCCCAACGAGCAAAACGACCTCGCGGTGAAAAAGCCCGAAAAGCTCGCTGAGCTTCAAAAGGCTCTCGAAGCCTATGCTCGCGCCGACAAGGACGCCGTGGCCAATGATTGAGCTTGGATATGTTGTTCACGCTTTAGCGTGACGATACGAATTCCACGCTGAAACGTGAACAACGTACAACCGATCACTTCAGCTCCTCAATGAAGACCGAGTAGCGGTGCGGGCTGCCGTGCGTGCCGAAGACGACCTCGTTTTCGCCTTGCTGGAGCAAGGCGCTGATCTTGCCGCTGTCCACACAGACTTGCTCGCCGTTCACGAAGGTACCCAGCTTGCTGCCGCGGTCACGGAGGACGAAGTGGCCGTTGTCGAAGTCGATTTCGCAATGGCTGCGGGAGAGCTGGTAGGGCGCGTGGTCCTCGATGGAGAACTCATTGCGGTTCAGGCTGTTCACTCCGGTGTCAAAGTAGGCACGACCGATGCGGAAGGGCAGCTTCGTAATCGTGGTGGACTTGCCATTCCCATCGACGGGGGTGATGCGCACACGATAAACGGGCTCCTTGGCGGTGGATTTCGGCGGCGGCGGCACCGGCGCATGACCGGACACTTGAAGCAGCAGGTCCGTTTTGCGGATGCGCTCAAACAGCGTGGAGAGGTAGGTGTGCAGGCGGTCTGGATTCTGCAGGAAATAGGATTCAAAATCTGCCTCCGAGATGCTCTCGACCAATGTCGGCTCCAGTGCCGTGGCGGTGGCGGAGCGGGGGCGGTCCATGATCATGCCCATCTCGCCAAACACCTCGCCGGGATCAATCTTGCCCAGCACCTGCTTGCCATGCGGCGTGGAGACGCTGATCTCCACCGCACCGTGGACGAGGTAGTAGGCGTCGTGGGACTTTTCGCCTTCTTTGAAGATGGTCTGGCCGGGGTTGAAGTGTTCGGAGGGCATGTGAGAGGAGATGCTATGAGGAGGCGTGGAGATGGTCAAGCATTCCGTGCTGTCTTCAAAGCTCACGCACAACAATTCGCCGGATGCGGGCAGTGGTGTAGTAGCTGGCAAAACCGAGCGGCAGGCATTTCGAGATCTCGCCATAGCGCAGGCCGGTTTCGCGGCCTTTGAGGCTGACGCCCACAAATGGCCGCCCATCGATGGTGATGGCGAGGTTTTCATCCCGCAGTTCGATGCGCACGCGATACCAGCGGCCGTTTTCGAAGGCGAAATTTCCCCGCGTCATGTTCTCGCTGGCATCGAGGTCGTCGATGCTGGACACTCCGGTGAGCCCGCCGCCCCAGCCGCCCATGATGAAGGTGAGGCCGGAGTCCCTCACCGGAAAGGTGATGCTGCCGAAGAAGTCGCCCCCCTCCGCCCGCATGGCCTCGTATTCGATGCCGTAGCGATCCCGAGGCACGCCGAGGCTTTCCCACGCGGTGAAGGTGATGCCAGTCATTGGCGCACCGATGCCGGTGGTGATCTCACCATCCTTCATGAAGGCCTCACCCTGCTCCTCCATCCCGGAAGCACGCCACGAGGCGGCATGCGTGGCATCCAGGAGACGCCACTCACGTTTGGACTCGGCCTTGCGACCGCACTGGACAAGCGCCAGCACGAGGCAGACGCAGAAAAAAGGGC
Source organism: Verrucomicrobiota bacterium (assembly GCA_046051905.1). Taxonomy (GTDB): domain Bacteria; phylum Verrucomicrobiota; class Verrucomicrobiia; order Verrucomicrobiales; family Verrucomicrobiaceae; genus Prosthecobacter. The sequence goes on along the minus strand of JBJONJ010000197.1, from coordinate 3,284 downwards.
GGGAATGAAATCCCGCCCTCCTGAGATGCTGCCAGAGGTGAGTCATCAGCCTTTGATGTCGTAGCAGGAGATGAACTCTTGATCGCGAAGGTAGAGCTTGCCGCCGGAGACGACGGGGTGGACCCAGATCTTGCCCTTGGGATTGCGCTGGGAGGATTTGGCTTCGAGTTCGAAGCTGCTGACCTCTTCCCAGCCTTTGTCGCTCACCTTGACGAGGGCCACGGTGCCCTTGTCCTCGGAGAGGCAGATGAGGTGGCCGTCGGCGGAAGTCACCGCGCCTTTGCCGATGCCTTTGTCCTGCCACACGATGTCGCCAGTCTTGAAGTCCTGGCAGGTCCAGCCGCCCTTGTCGCTGTGACCATAAAGCTTGCCTTCGATGAGGATGACGCCGCCGTGGTGGTTCACCATGTTGGTGTTGGCATACACGTCGACCGCGTTGCCACCATCAATCTTGATGGATTTGCAGCCGACGCCGTAACCGGCAGCCACATAGATCTGGCCGCCGCTGTGGATGGAGGTCGGGATGACGGCGGTCTTGCCGGGGAACTCGCTCTTCCAGAGCACTTTGCCTTCTTTGGACACGCCGACGATGGAGTTCATGAGGAGCTGCACATACTGGCGTTGGCCGCTGATCTCGGCGGGGATGATGGAGGAATACTGGGCGTTCTCAGTGACATCGGTGGTCTGCCATTTCACCTTGCCGGTCTTCGCGTCGAGACCTGCGATGGCTCCCTTTGAGCCGCCCGGCGTCACGATGACGAGGTCGCCATCGACGAGCGGTGACTCGGTGAAGCCCCAGCCCTGCAATTTGCCGCCAAGATCCTTCTGCAGGCTCAGCGACCACTCTTGCTTGCCGCTGGCCGCGTCGGCGCAGACGAGATCGCCCTGACCGGCGATGGCATAAACCTTGCCGCCGGCCACGGTGGGCGTGCTGCGGGGACCATCGCCCCAGCCGTTTTTGTAAATCGGGCCCACGGTGAGGTCCCAGAGCTTTTTGCCGGTGGTGGCGTCAAAGCAGAGGAGCTTCTCCTCAGCATCGAAAAGGCCCATCGTGTAAAGCTTGCCACCGACGACGGAGAAACCGGCATAGCCGAGTCCGCCTTCCTCATTCACCCAGGCACGCTTCGGTCCGCCGGAAGGCCATTTTTTGAGCAAACCGGTCTCGGTGGAGATGTCATCGCGATTCGGACCGCGCCACTGCGGCCAGTCACCTGGAGCGGCACCTGCACCGCTGGCGCTGCCGCCGCCAAGAAGGGCCTGATCCTCCTTGCTGAGGCTGGCGACCGGCAGCGAGATGGTCGTGCCGTTTTCGCGTTTCAGCGTCACCTTGCCGTTTTGCACGCCGACGAGTTCGGCTTTGATTTCGTGGGCACCGCTGGCGTCCTTCCAGGTGCGGAGTTCAGCACGGGCGATGCCGCTGGCGGCGAGGAAGGCGAGAAGGAGAAGACTGGGTTTCATAGGATGAGAGTGTGGCGCGGGGAAAACGCTCTCAAGAAGCAGGTTCTTAGAGAGAAGCCCCTCAAGCTACCAGACAGCCCTCCCGGCGTGCAATCCCAAACACCGCCACACGGGCATCTCGGATGAAATTTCTCCCCCAAGGGCCCGTTGCACGCTGCCCAGCATGACTTTCACCCGCCGACTTCTTCTCAAGATCGCTCCGTTTCTTTTCGTCCGTGGCTCCGCGAGCGCCGCAGATGCGCCACAGCCCTTCGGGGCGGAGTTTCCGAATCTCGAATCGCTGACGACAGGCGAGTGGTGGACGAAAAACGCCGCCGCAGCGGCCAAGAACGAGAAAAAGAAGGCAAAGGGCAAAGGCAAGGGTGGTGGTGCCACGCCGCCGCCAGCAATGGATGTGCCGCGTGATGAGGTGGTGTGCTTTGCCTATTACACGCAGCAAAACGGCGTGCTGAAGATGAGCGCGCAGCTTTTCCCGCTGAAGCCGGGGGAGGAGCGTGTGGCTCGGTTGGAGCTCAAACAGGATGATGGCACGTGGAAAGAGGTCACAAAGGGCGAGGTGCATTATCCGGGCTGGGACGCGCACTTCCGCGTCGAAGGCTGGGATGGCTCGAAGAACGTCGCCTACCGCGTGCGCCATGGCGAGAAGGCGATGTTTGAAGGCCTGATCCGCCGCGATCCGGTGGAGAAAAACGAGATCGTGATCGCGAACATGAGCTGCAACTCCAGCCGCACCATCGGGCCGCGCACGGAGATCATCGACAACCTGCGGGCACAGGACCCGGACGTGCTGTTCTTTGGCGGTGATCAAACCTATCGCCACACGGAGCACACGGCGGGCTGGATCGAGTTCGGCCTGCAATTCCGCGACATCATTCGCGACCGTCCGACGGTGTGCATTCCCGATGACCACGATGTGGGGCATGGCAATCTTTGGGGCGAAGAAGGTGGCCAGTCACACATCGATGGAGATGCGGATGGCGGGTATCGTTATCCCGCAGCCTATGTGAATCAGGTGCAGCGTCAGCAGAGCTGGCACCTGCCGGATGGCTGGGACCCGAAGCCGGTAAATCGTGACATCAGCGTTTATTTCACGCGTATGACCGTGGGTGGCATCGACTTTGCCATTTTGGAGGACCGGAAGTTCAAAACCGGCCCCGCAGGCACGATCCCAAAGATGGGGCCGCGTCCTGATCACATCAATGATCCCTCGTATGACCCAAAAAGCATCGATTTGCCCGGTTTGGAGCTTTTGGGCAAACGACAGGAAAAATTCCTCCACGACTGGTCGCAGGACTACAGCGGAGGCGCGGAGATGAAGTGCGTTTTGTCCGCCACGGCCTTCTGCGGTGCCGTTCACATGCACGGCGGCCGCGATCAGCGCCTGCTCGCCGACCTCGATTGCAATGGCTGGCCGCAGGCAGGTCGAAACCGTGCGCTGGTGGAGATTCGCCGTGCGTGGGCTCCGCATCTCTGTGGCGACCAGCATCTCGCCGTCGTCGTGAAGCATGGCATCGATGACTTCGGCGATGCGCCCTACAGTTTCACCAGTCCGGCACTGGTGAACACGATCTACGGCCGCTGGTGGCACCCGCTCGATGAAAAGCCCGGCCCGAATCCCGTGCCGAACAGTCCTCTGCCATGGACCGGCGACTTTAAAGACGGCCTCGGTAACCCGATCAGCATGCTCGCCTACGCGAACCCGGAAGACATCCAGGACGAAAAGAAACGTGCCGATGGCTACGGCCTCATCCGCTTCGACAAAACGACGCGTAAGATCACCTTCGAATGCTGGCCGCGCTTCTCCAAAGTGGCCGATGGCGACAAGG
>JBJONJ010000196.1:0-5859 GCA_046051905.1 Verrucomicrobiota bacterium | reverse complement strand
CCGACTTTTGAAAACGTGTGGGAGACGAGTCGCGGACAAGCTGGCGAGCGCGGCATCATCACGAACCTGCTCGGAGGCCGTCGCGGCCAAAATTACTCCGAATCGGCGATGTCCGGCTACCTCGATGAACTCGACGCCGTCTTCCCTGGACTGAAAAAGCTCTACGATGGCAGCGCCGCCGCGATGAACTGGCCGAAACTGCCCTTCGCCCAAGGCAGCTACAGTTGTCCCTTCACCGGCCAATACACGTGGATCTACGAAGAGTCGCCGAAACCGGCCCTCGACGGCCGATTGATCTTCGCCGGCGAGCACACGAGCACGGTTTCACCCGGCTTCATGAACGGCGGCGTCGAATCCGGCGAGCGCGCGGCGAAAGAAGCTGCTGCGTGATCAAATCGCGACCTCAGCATCCTCATCACCGGCATCAGCGAGCGGTTTGAGGATCATGCCGGCGGCGACGGTGTTGTTAGTCGGCGAACCAGCTAATCAGGGCGTCAAACTCAGCGCATTATACACGAGTTCGTTAGCCTTCATTATCATGCCGCCGCTTGAGGCACCGATCTTATTGATAACAGTCATTCTTGAGCTGAAATGCCGGCCGAGATTTTCGCAAACAACTAGTGGATACTCTTTGCTTCATCCCGGCATCACCTCAAACACACCGACACGCCTTGAACTCGTGTGCGAGTTGAAGAGATTGGCTTGTCGCCATAGCAGAAGCGTAGCTTACGATATGCAGCAGGCATCTCCGTCGGAACCTGAAGAACGCCAGATTATTTCTATTTCGAAGCGAGCCATATTGTGATCGGATAACATGAAGGGAAACCGGCGCACGTAACATGCGCATAGTTGAGCACTAGCGTCATCATGTGATGTAGAACACTACAGATAGTGACGCCTTTCGTTAATTCATTGGCGCAAACCATAATTGTAAAAACTTGGCACTTGTGGGAGTTTTTACTCGTCAATAAACCACAATCATGAGCGATAAAATTCTAGCGCTGATTCGCCAAACATCAGGTATCCAGCAATCACTAATCGCCGGTTTGATAGCCTACAATCAGAAGCGGGCTAATCCCTTGTTGATCAACTTTTTTGATCCCTCGGTTGCAAAAGGTGATCCGCAAACCCTGTCAGAGCACACCAAGAATGCCGGAGGCATTTTGGCTCAAGTTGATTCAGAGGAGATGGATGACTTATTGAAAGCGGTTTCCCTTCCGGTGGTAAACTTGGCAGGCACTCACGAGTCCAAACATTTTCCCAATTACCTTTTCGATCATCATTCAGAAGCATGGCTGGCTTATGAATTGTTTTCCGACAGGGGCTATCGCAATTTTTGTTACGTCGGCTTCAAAGATGAAAAATGGTGTTGTTTGCGATGCGATGAATTTCGAAGAAAACTCAAGGAACGCGGCATCCACCTGTCCACCATCTGGCTCTCAGCTGAAGATGCTGAGCAAGGACGGATCGCAGACCAACTGATTTCCTGGCTTCCCGTCCAAGAAACTCCACTGGCCTTATGGGCATGCAATAACACCGTAGGATCACATGTTTTGGAAGCCTGCAGCAAGGCTGGCATTCTTGTGCCGGACGAAGTAGCGGTGCTTGGAGTCGGAAACGAAACGTCATCTGAAGGCACCCTCATACCCGGCCTGTCCAGCATTTTACTCGAAGGAAAGGAGGCGGGATATTCCGCCGCCCAGGAATTGGACCGAATCATGAGTAATGCCAGCCCCACAACGCTGCGCTATACTTATAAGATACCAGCGGGAGGAATCCGCCTGAGTGAGAGCACGGATGCCGTAGTGCATGACGATCCAGTTGTTGCATCCGCCATGAGAATCATAGCGAAGCAAGCCTGCAAAGGCTTGCATCCCTCCGATGTAGTCGACCAGATTTCAGCCTCAAGGCGCTGCATTGAGCGTCGTTTCAAAGAAGCGACCGGCAAGTGCATCTTACAACACATCAAACATGTTCAGTGCCAGCGCGCCAAGTGGCTGCTGAGCAGTTCCAGAATGACTCTGGCGGAGATTGCCGAGCATTGTGGCTACGAATACGTGGAACACTTTTCCACCACCTTCAAAAAGATTACAGGGATGACCCCAGGCGCATATCGCAAATTAAAAGCCCGGTCAGTCGATCAAATTAACATACTACGCCGATGACAACTTTATCCAGCGCTCAAAAGAAACAGTCGCGGTCATTCAAGCAGCTTTCCATGCTGGTTGTGACAAGCGGGGCCTTGCTCGCGACAACTGGGTGGATGGCATCCCATCCTCCGGGGTTTGCCAGCCAGAACGACTCTTTTCTCGTTTTTGCCTTCGGCGGATTGGTCTGGATGATCATGGCCGCTGGCATCATGCACCATGCGTTCATGCCAACATCACACCCCAAAGCCTGGGATGCTGACCACCGACGCGAGCCAAGTCCGGTAGCTTCAAAAGTACGGACTTCAGACCCAGTGGAACTCACGGGTTTCTACAGCGGCGGCGCGGTGAGCATGAAGCCTTTGGTTGACGTCATGGGCGAGTTCTCAGACCGGAACGAGAACGTTCCGCTTGTTCTCTTGGTCTCAAGAAACGAGCTCTTCGAATTCAAGGCGGGCTGGTATTGCTCACCCACCGTAGGTCTAGCTCTGGCGGATCAGCTTAATGCCAGCTCGAAGCACTTTGGCACTCGCCAATGCATCGTGAAAGTGGCCGACCGCTTTATGCCAGCAGTTGCAGTTTCTTTTGTTACTCATGCCGGGACCGCAACTCTCCTAATTTTACAGCCCGAAGAAACGGTTCTGGATCTGGCATGGGACGCGTTCAAACGTGAGTTCGCTGACCAGCTACCAACTCTCATTCATTCGTTGGCTCAAGCTTTGGAGGCTCAAGCAGATATGGCCCGCCTAGACATCGCACTTTCACCTCCCGAGAAGCCGCGAATGATAAGTGTCTGCTGCATCTGCAACAGGATCGAGCAAGCGGCAGCTAAATGGAGTTTATTGCCTGGTCTCGATTCCCCTCCGGCTCCAGGCATTGCCTTCAGTCACAGCATGTGTCCGGATTGCTTTGCAAGATACTATCCTTCCTCCTGACTCATCTTGGCTCTCGGTCCTCAGTGAGCCTGGGGCTCATGCTTCACCAGCATTCACCCCTCGGGTTGTAGCGTTGTGAGCACTGCTATTCCTAGCAGGCCATTACCTCCGCAATGCAGGGGGTGATGACACATGCTGGAGTTTGGCAGCAGCTAGCCACACCCGAACGGCAGACATCGGAATGTGATGTCGCCCGCCCATCACCAAACGCAGCCCACCCGAATGGGCAGGACCGCCATTCCCTCGCAATCACGCGACAGAAACACGCAAACAAACATGAGCACTTTCTTTCCAACTAATGCGCCCGATAGACTCAACAACACACTTTGGCTGAAAGCCAAAGAAGTGTCAGCTTTGCTTAACATTCGCGTTCCAACCGTTTACAGCCATGCGGCAAACGGCTTGCTTCCCTGCATTCGAATTGGTGGCCGCCTGCGTTTTGACCGAGATAGGATCCTCAGTTTGGCTGGCAGATCATCCTTGGCAGTCGAGACACATCCCGATCGCATCTATCCGCCTGTTGCCAGCACAAAGCTGCCTGAGATGGCGGCCAAACGCTTTGCCCTGTTTACTGGACATACCAATTTTTATTTGGGTCTCGCACACATGACAACATGGCTGGAGGCGTGTGCCGCCCTATCTTTACAGCCTTTGCTTGTTGATCCACAAAGCCGGCTGTTTTCCGAAATCAATCGCGACAATGTTAAACTTGTCTTTTCCAGAGCGAAGGACTTGAGCTGTTTGAAAGCCCAGGGGAGCACATCATCTGAATCCATTGCTCTGATACCTCAGTGCGAAAGCGCCTGGCTTGTGGTCATTCTAGAAAGCTCTTCTGACATCTCATACTTGGAAGACATTCCTTCTGGATGGTGCTGCATCATAGGCTTTCAGACAGATCCACAATCCACGGTTGCTCTTATTGAATCTGTTTTGAAGTCTGTGAATTGCCCGACCTAACTGGCATCCATCATATCATCCGAATCCCAGGACGGCGAGGCTCATTCATTCAACCTGGGTCAGTTCAAATCGCGACCTCAGCGTCCTCGTCACCGGCATCGGTGAGCGGTTTGAGGATCATGCCGGCGGCGACGGTGTTGTTGGTTTGTTCGTCAACGAGCACAAAGCTGCCGGTGGTGCGGTTTTGGGTGTAGGAGTCGAAGAAGATCGGCGCGGCGCAGCGGATGCGGACGCAGCCGATGTCGTTGAGGGCGAATTCTTTGTTCTCGGCGCTCTTTTCGAGCGTGCTGATGTTCACCTTGTAATGCACCTCGGTGACGACGGCGCGGACGTCGTTCGTGGTGTGGCGGAGGTGGAAGCGGCCGCGGGGCTTGAGGGTCTTTTTGTCGGCGAACCAGCAGATCATGGCGTCGAACTCCTGCGCGGTTTGCACGGGCTCGTGGGCCTTCACGATCATGCCGCCGCGGGAGGTGTCGATCTCATCGGCGACGGTGATGCTGTAGCTGAGCTGCGGGATGGCCTCGGGCTGCGGGCCTTCGAAGGTGTGGATGCCGGTGATCTTCGTCTTCATCTCGGACGGATAGACGAGCACGTCATCGCCCACGCGGAAGGTGCCGCTGGCCATGCGGCCGGCGAAGCCGCGGTAGTCGTGCAGATTGCCGAGTTTGGCGTCGTTGCGGTCGGAGATGGGTCGGATGACCCACTGCACGGGGAAACGCGCGGCATCGGCGGCGGTTTCAGTGTGCACTTGGACGGTTTCGAGGTGCTGGAGCAAGGACGGGCCGGTGTACCAAGGTGTAGCGTCGGATTTTTCGACCACGTTGTCGCCATTCAGGGCGCTCATCGGGATCGGCGTGACGTTCGGCAGGTTTTCGAGGCCGCTGGCGAACTTCATGTAGTCGGCCACGATCTTGTCATAAACGGCCTGGTCGAAGTTCACGAGGTCCATCTTGTTCACGGCGAGCACGATGTGCCCGATGCGCAGCAAGCTGGCGAGGTAGGTGTGACGCATCGTCTGCTCGATGACGCCGAGACGGGCGTCGATCAAAATGATCGCCAGATCGGCCGTGGAGGCGCCGGTGACCATGTTGCGCGTGTACTGAATGTGCCCCGGTGTGTCAGCGATGATGAATTTGCGCTTCGGCGTGGCGAAATAGCGATACGCGACGTCGATGGTGATGCCCTGCTCGCGTTCAGCGCGAAGACCGTCGGTGAGCAACGCGAGATTCACATGCGCATCCCCGCGGCGCTTCGAGGACTCTTCGACGGCGAGGAGCTGGTCTTCGAAAATCGACTTTGAGTCGTAAAGCAGTCGGCCGATGAGTGTGCTTTTGCCATCATCGACGGAGCCGGCGGTCGTGAAACGGAGGAGACTGGATTCGGTGGGATTGACGAGAACGTCCATGATCTGGGGAGAGTGGTGAGAGTGGGTCGTGCGGGGCGAGTTCTCGAGATGAATCAGAAGTACCCTTCCTTCTTGCGGTCCTCCATGGCCGTTTCGCTGCGTTTGTCGTCGGCGCGGGTGCCGCGTTCGGTTTGTCTCGCGGCGGCGACTTCGGCGACGATGTCGTCGATGGTGCTGGCGGTGGATTCGACGGCGCCGGTGCAGGAGGCGTCGCCGACGGTGCGGAAGCGGATGATCATCTCTTTCACGCGGGGTTTTTCCTCGTCGAGCAAGGGGATGATCGGATTGCCGCGTTCGTCATTGAGTCCGACGGCGAGGAGCTGGCCGTGACGCTCGATGATCTGGCGCTTGTGGCTGAAGTAGAGGCTGGGGAGCGGGATGTTTTCCTGGCGGATGTACTGCCAGATGTCCATCT
>JBJONJ010000195.1:0-4405 GCA_046051905.1 Verrucomicrobiota bacterium | reverse complement strand
ATGTCCGCGGGGGCGGTCTGCATCAAATCGGCCAGCTCATCGACAATGACGACGACATAAGGCAGCGTATCAGGCACCGGCGGGCGGTAGTCGCGCTCGGTGGTGCTGGGTGAAGGCGGCGGCTGGGAATCGCCGAGCCAGGCTCCGCTGGCATCGCGAAGCTGGTTCTTCATCTCGTTGTCGAAATCCTCCAGCTCGGCATCGAGATCGAACTCGCCGTCATCACGATCGTTTTTCGATGAAAGAGACACGCCATGAGTGAAAACGGGCTCGGTGGTCATGAGCTCGGCTCCGCCTGCGGGCATCAAATCGGGCTCGACGACCTTCGAAGAGGCTTTGGAAGGCTTCGCGGCATTCGCAGCAGGTGCCGGAGCCGAGGCCGCGGCGGCTGCCGCAGCGGCGCGTTTGGCATCCTGGTCGGCTTTGCGCTTGCGATTGCGGTTGTTGAAGGTCTCGAAGTTGCGGCAGCCTTCCTGCGCGAAGATTTGATAACGGTTTTCCATCTCCTTCACCACCCAGCGAAGGGCGAGCAGGGCCTTTTTCGGGTCGGTGACGACGGGAAGAGCCAGGTGAGGCAGTTCCTCGTAGTTTTGCATTTCCACGACCTTTGGGTCGATCATGATGAAACGCAGCTCATCCGGCGCAAACCGGCAGATGAGGCTGGTGACGATGCTGTTGATGCACACCGACTTCCCTGAACCCGTGGCACCGGCAACGAGCAGGTGCGGCATCGCGGCGAGGTCGCCGATGATGGTCTTGCCATACACATCCTTGCCGAGAGCAACGGGCAGCTTGGCCTTGCCATTGATGAAGGCTTCATCTTCCAGCAACTCACGCAGCGGGACGATGATCTTCTCTTTGTTCGCCAACTCAATGCCGACGGTGTCCTTGCCGGGAATGGGGGCAAGGATGTTGATGCGCTCGGCCCGTGTGGCGCGGGCGATGTCGGCGTCGAGATTCGCGATGCGGCTCACACGCAAACCGTCCACCGGGCGCACTTCGTAGCGGGTGATGGCAGGTCCGCGTGTGATGTCACCGGGCTCGACACTGATGCCGAAACTGGAGAGTGCCTTGACGATGGTGGCCTGGGTGGCGAGCAACTCACCTTTGTCAGTCGGCGCATGCTGTTCCTCCGGCCAGCTGAGCAAGTCGATGGGGGGCAATTTGTAATCCTTGAAGCGGACAGTGAGATTTCCCAGCGAACCGTGCGGAGCCTGCTCGATCTTCTGGGCCCGCTTCTTCTCCCACACCTCGGTGAGTTTTGGTTTGTCCTTGTCATCGTCATGCGCACGCGGCGCGGAGGCATCAATGATCTTCGGCGTAGGCGGGGGTTCAAACTTCAATCCCAGCTCCGGCGTGACCAGGCCGGTCTCCGCGGCCGTTTTAGCCATCTCCGCAACAGCTGCCGCATGAGCGGGATCTTTGGCACCGCGTTTCTTTTTGCGCAGTTCCTCGGGGATCGGGGTGAAAGTGCCTGGAATCGTGTTCGCGGCCTCCTCGGCCAGTTTTTCAGCAAGCAGCCGGCGCTGCTCGCACTCCTCCTGCCACTTGGCGAACTCATAGCGGATGCTCTGGATGGCCGAGACAGGATGGATGCCCGTCACCATGAACAGCGAGGTGACATACACGCTGCCGAAAAGCATGATGGAGCCGCCTTTGCCGATCACCGCGAGGCTCAAATCGCCCAGCAGCATGCCGATGAAGCCGCCGCCGCCCTGCGGGAGGAAGTTGTTGTCCGGCTCGAAGAGCTTCAGCGCATGCAGCAGGATGGCCGCCGTGACGGTGAGAATGACCGTGCCGAGCATCGCCAGACGGGTCACGGGCGTCTTCGTATGCAGTTTGCATACACCGAACCAAGTCAGGCAGATCGGCACGGCATAGGCGGCGAGGCCAAGCAGGTAGAAAAAGGCACCCGCGAGGTCGGCCCCCAGCCAGCCCATGAAATTCTGCGTCACCTCGTTGTGCACATCGCCATGGCCGAGCCGCGAATCCGGGCCGTGGTCATACGAGTCGTAGGAAACGAGGGCCAGCAGCAGCATTGAGGCGGCCATGAGCAGCAGGATACCCACGACATCATTCCAAGGACTCACCTTGTCGTCGGTGGACCGTGAGCGTGCGGGACGGGAGGCGGCGGCTGCGGCGCGATTCATGAGCCCTGATTTTGGCAGCAGAAATTATTTAAGGCCACCAAAATATTTAGGTTGCCCAGATTGTTCTAGCTTGCTTCGCTATCAATCGGAACGCTCCCACGCCGGATTCCGGCTTGCAGCTTGACGCCTTCGAAGCCTTGACCATCATCCGCGCGAGCCTCCTCACCCCAACTCTTATGAAGAAAACCATCGCCCTTCCCCTCGCCGCGGTTCTCGCCGCCGCTTTCAGCCCCACCAGCAGCGCCCAAGACGCCGGCAAGGTGGATTTCGAAAAGCAGATCCTGCCTGTCCTGAAGGAAAGCTGCTTCAAATGCCACGAGAAGGAGCATGAGGAGAATGGCAAGGTGAAGAAGCCCAAGGGGGGCCTTCGCCTCGACGGGGCCGCCGTCATCCTGAAGGGCGGCAAGGAGTATCCCAATGAGAACGTCGTCGCCGGCAAGCCGGACGCCAGCTGGCTGGTGAAGACCATGACCCTGCCCGAGTCCGATGACCTCGCCATGCCCCCGGAAGGCAAGGGCGACCGCGTCAGCGCCGCGAATATCGACCTGATCAAAAAGTGGATCAGCGAAGGAGCAAACTTTGGCGCCTGGAAAGGCGTGGAGTAATCCCCCGCCCTGCCCCACCCTCGATATCAAGGAAGCGGAGCCCTTTCGGCTCCGCTTTTTTGCGCCGCGAAGGCCAGGTTTTCGCGTGAAATCAACGCTTGCAATCAAAAGCGGACCCCGCATTATCCCCGCCCCTCGCGAGTAGCCCCCACCTACAACTCGCCGTTGGTCTCCGTGCCTGCCTCCCTCCGGGATTCGCAGGAAACTCGCCCGGAGGTAACCCGGCCACAAACAAACACAACATGTCAGCACGTCTCGCTCGATTCGAAATGCCGAATCGCCTCGTGAAAAACGAGGCCACGGCCACCGACACCTACGCCCAGTTCGTCGCCGAACCCTTCGACAAAGGTTATGGCCACACCATCGGCAACAGCCTCCGCCGAGTCCTGCTTTCCTCTTTGGAAGGCGCCTCCATCACCTCCGTGAAGATTCGCGGTGTGGAGCATGAGTTCTCCACCATCCCCGGCGTGCTCGAAGACGTCGTCCAGATCGTGTTGAACCTGAAGAAGATCAAATTCCGCCACAACAGCGAGAGCAAGGAACCCCGCCTCCTCTCCCTGATCGTCGAAAAAGAGGGCGCCATCACCGCCGGCGACATCAAGGACGACAACCACTACGAGGTCATCAACAAGGACCAAGTCATCTGCACCCTCTCGAAGAAGACCAAGTTTGAGGCCGAGTTCGAAGTCCGCGTCGGCCGCGGTTTCGCCACCTGGGAAGAAAACAAGCGTGCTGACACCCCCATCGGCGTCATCCCGATCGACAGCATCTACTCCCCGGTCACCCGCGTGAAGTATGCCGTCGAAAACACCCGCGTCGGCCAGAACACCGACTATGACAAGCTCGTGCTCGACGTGTGGACCGATGGCCGCATCTCCCCGCAAGACGCCCTCCTGCAGTCCGCCGCCATCCTGCGCCACCACCTCGACGTTTTCGTGAACTACGACGATAAGGCCGTGGAATTCGAAGCCGCCCCAGAAGCCCAGAGCGAGGAAAACGCCGAGCTGCGCAAGCTGCTCAACATGAGCGTCAACGAGATCGAGCTCTCTGTCCGCGCCGCCAACTGCCTCAACAACGCCAACATCACCTCCGTCGGCCAGCTCGCCATGAAGACGGAGTCCGAGATGCTGCGCTACCGCAACTTCGGCAAGAAGTCCCTCACCGAGATCAAGGAAAAGCTCGCCGAGCTTGGTCTGTCTCTCGGCATGAAATTCGATCCCGCGCTGCTTGAGCCCATCCCCGGCGGCGTGTCCCTCCTCGCCCGCAGCAGCATGCTCGCTGATGACGATGAGGACATCGCCGATGCCGCCGGCTTCACCAAGCTGGTGGACAGCCATCTCGACGACGAAGACGAGTAATCACAAACCCAAGCATCAAAGGAACGCACTAACAGGACATGAAACACGGAAGGAAAACCATCAAACTTCAGCGCAAGCAGGACCATCGCGATGCCCTGCTGATGAACCTCGTCATCTCGCTCATCGAACACCGCCGCATCCGCACCACCCTCGCCAAGGCCAAAGCCGTCCGCCCCTTCGCGGAAAAAATGGTCACCCTCGGCAAGGCTGGCACGCTGCACGCCCGCCGCAACGCGGTGAGCTACCTCCGCCACAAGGACGTGGTGAAGAAGCTCTTCGAAGAGATCGCCCC
>JBJONJ010000194.1:0-7809 GCA_046051905.1 Verrucomicrobiota bacterium | reverse complement strand
GACGACATCCTCGATCTGATGGCCTACCTGCTCAGCAAGGGGAATCCGGACGATCCCATGTTTGTGAAGTAAGGGGAAGAAGAGGTCAAAAGGTCAAGATGGGGTCAAGCAGGCTGCGTGTGATGCTTGACCATTCCTTGACTTCTTGACCGTGTCTTGACCCGACTGCCCAACAAAAAGCCCGCCGACCTCGAAAGGGCGGCGGGCTCGTTTTTTGAATTGCTCGACTTACGCGGCAGCGGCCTCTTCAGGCTGGCTTTCCTCGGAGCGCTCATCGCGGTCACCGCGGTTGCTGGGCTTGGCGCCGCTGATCTGGAGGGGGCGGCCCATGAATTCCTTGCCGCTGAGTTCGCCGACGGCGCGGCGGGCCTCCTCGACGCTGGCCATGGTCACGAAGGCAAAGCCTTTGGAGCGCTGCGTGCGGCTGTGCACGACGACCTCGGCATTGCGGACGTTGCCCACGCCGTTGAAGAGCTCGAAAAGGTCGCTCTCGCTGGCGTCATAGGAGAGATTTCCCACATAGAGACGCTCGGTGGTGACCTCGGCGGGATTCACCGGGGCGAATTCACGCATCGGCTTCGGCTCGCGGGGCGGGCGGGGTGAGGAGGACTGGCCGCCTTCGGGGCGGGGGGAGGACTTCACCACGGTGGTGTTGGTGATGGGGGCCTTTGGGCGGGACTTGGACGGGCCTTTGCAAAGCAGGCCGAAGCTGAGGGTGTTCAGGAGTTTCTGAAATCCGGAGCGATCATCGATTTTCGGCGTGCGGGGGGCTTCATCGCGGTTGCCGCGGGGGCCGCGGTTGCGACCGCCACGACGGCGGCGGGGGCCATTGTTGGAGTTTGGATTGTTCGACATGGGTGTTCTGCGTGTTGGGCGTGTTCGGGTTCGTGCTTTGGGTTGGGCAGCACACACGGGACGCGAGGCGGGCAGGCGGGGAACAGTCGAAAACCATTTTCCCGGGGCCGGCCGCAGGCGCGGGCGGTGGGCTGTTGCAGTCTCCAAGGCCGGCAAACACCGCCCCGGAGAGCTCTGACCGCCAGGTGGCGGTCTTCACAAGGCCTCCCAGTGGATCAGGCATCCGGCGAGCAGTCGCTTCAGGCGCGGTCAGTGGGAGCGGGCGGCGCATTCAGTTTCTATCGCGGTCAGGGGACGGGCCTCGGAGCTTTGAGGGGTTGCTTTGGAGGAACTGCGGCCGCGATTCTAGGGGAGCCCCCCCGGATGGTCAACCGCGATTCCCGGCGGCAGGCGAAGCCGCCCTTGCCCTCGAAGGTCATCCGTCCGATGCTCTTCCATGGTCAAACCCATCCTCTACGTCAAAACTGGCTGCCCCTGGTGCGAGGACGTGCTCGATTACCTCGACGCCCGCCGCATCGCCTACGAGAAAATCACCGTCAGCGGCAATCGAGAGGCCATGCAGGAGATGGTCGATCTCAGCGGCCAGTCCAAAGCACCCACGATGGACTGGGATGGCGAGGTGCTGGCCGATTTCGGCGTGGACGAACTGGTGCCCTTTCTCCGGGCGCATGGTGTGGCGGTTTGAGGGTGAGCGGACGTCGTTCGGAAATTCGACATTCGTCGTTTCCCCCATTTGACGCCGCTCCGCATCCCCCTACTCTCGCCGCTCCACTTCCCCCCCACGCACCCTCATGGCCATTCTCGTCGAAACGGATACACGCATTCTTGTTCAAGGCATCACCGGAGACTTTGGCTCCCGTCATGCCAAAGCCTCCATCGACTACGGCACCCAGCTGGTCGCGGGCGTGACGCCCGGCAAGGGCGGCCAGGTCTTCGAGCACAGCGGCAAGAAGGTCCCTGTGTTTGACACCGTGAGCGAGGCGGCCAAGGAAACCGGCGCCACCGTGAGCGTCATTTTCGTCCCGCCGCCCTTCGCGGCGGATGCCATCCTCGAAGGTGTCGATGCCGGTCTCGACCTCGTCGTGGCCATCACGGAGGGCATCCCGGTCAATGACATGATCCGCGTCAAAGCCGCGATGAAAGGCAGCAAGACCCGCCTCATCGGCCCGAACTGCCCCGGCCTCGTCACTCCTGGTCATGGCGAGAAATCCCACGGCGGCTGCCGCATCGGCATTGCCCCCGGTTACATTCACAAGCGCGGCAATGTGGGCGTCGTCAGCCGCTCCGGCACACTCACCTATGAGGCCGTGTGGCAGCTCACCACGCGTGGCTACGGTCAAAGCACCTGCGTCGGCATCGGTGGCGACCCCGTGAACGGCACGAACCACCTCGACGTGCTGAAGATGTTCAACGAAGACCCCGAGACCGAGGCCATCATCATGATTGGCGAAATCGGCGGCAATGCTGAAGTCGAAGCCGGTCTGTGGGCCAAGGACAACTGCAAGAAGCCTATCGCGGCCTTCATCGCCGGTGCCACGGCTCCTCCCGGACGCCGCATGGGCCACGCCGGTGCCATCATCGGTGGTGCGGACGACACCGCCGCCGCCAAGAAGCGCATCCTCGCCGAGTGCGGCATCGCGGTGAGCGATTCCCCCGCCGACATGGCCGCCACGCTGCTGAAGCGCTGGGGCAAGGCTTGATTGATATTCCCTTCTCAAAAGGCCGCGGAGCGATCCGCGGCCTTTTTTTGTCGCTCAGTGGCCGATTTTTTCCAAAAATCGAGCCATCGACCTCCGAGCCCGCATTTCTCACACTCCCTCCAGACAGCAGGTCAGCCTGTGGCCTGTAGGCCAGGTCTGTGACCTGGCTTTCCGCCTCGCAGAGGCGGACTACAGCACCGCCAGTATGAGAAATGCGGGCCAGGCTCGATTTTCGGAAAAAATCGGCCACACAGGCCTGCCGCAGCATTCTTCTGGCGATACACCCGTTCACACCGCGTTCGCCCGCAGCACGCGGAGCATGTTGCCACCGAGGATCTGGCGGATCACGTCATCGCTATGCCCACGCATGATGAGTCCGAGCGTGAAGAGCGGCCAGTTCGACCACGCGACGCTTTGCTCGGCCTCGATGGTCGTTTGATAATCGTCCTTCGGCCAGAGGTGCTCCCATTTATCGGCGGGACCTCCGGGGGCTTTGAGGAGCTTGGCGCGTTCTTCTTTATCGAAACGGCTCGTGTAGGCCACATCGCAGCCGATGGCGGCATGCTGCGGGCCGAATTTTTTGATGAGATGGTCCAAATGATCGAGCAGCGCGGTGATGTCGCCTTTGCCGCCGAGGAACCGCGGGATGCAACAGATGCCGACGAGGCCGCCAGTGTCGCAGATGGCCTTGATCGTGTCATCCGGCTTGCCGCGGAAGTGCTCGTAAATGCCGCAGCAGGTCGTGTGACTGGCCACCATCGGCTTGGACGAAGCCTTCGCGGCATCAAAAGCCGTCTTCCAGCCGCTGTGCGCCACATCCGCGATCACGCCGATCTGGTTCATCTCGGCGATCGCCGCCTTCCCGAAGTCACTCAGGCCGCCGTCGTGCGGCTCGCCCGCGCCATCGCCTAGCGGATTCCGACGGTTGTAGGTCACATGCATCATGCGCGTGCCCAGCTCGTGGAAGATGCGGATGAAGCGCAACTCGTCCTTCACGCTCTCCCAGTTCTGCATGAGCGGCACGCCGTTCGTGGTGAAGCACAGCCCCACATGCCCAGCCTTCTTCAAGGCCTCGATCTCCTCAGCTGTGGTCACTTTCGAAAGCGCCGGCTTCATTCCATCCGTGGCCTTCGTGAAATGCGCGAGCCGTTTGATGAGCCGCATCGGGTCGCTGCCCTCCTCACCGGTATTTTGGAAGATGCAGGTCACACCCGCCGCATGAAACGCATCGAGAAACTCCTTCCTCTCCCGCTCATTCGTCGCATTGCGGTTCATGCTCATCGACTCCCGCAGGTCGCCGATCTCCGCCGCCGAGGCACCCGCCTGGATCGCCGCATTCATCGCCTCCGCGTCGATGGCACAACGCGGCGCAAAGCCATAGCTCTCAAACACCACCGAGCCAAAATGCAGCTCCCACGCATGCTCGATCTGCGCCTGCGTCGGCTTCAACAAATTCACCGCAATCTCCCGCGGCTTGTCGATGGCCGGATTTCCCGTGCGCCAAAGCTGCTGCACCTCCTGCGAGCGTGCATGAACATGAAACGATGCCGCAAACGCGGCAGGAATAGCTTGGATCAAGGAGCGGCGGGAGAGCGGCATGGGTCTCTTACGCGTTGAAAGCGCCCGATTGAGCACGGCTTCGCCTTGCAGGGCGGTGATTGGCCCTTGGTGGAAAGGTCTTGCCGACGGGCGGGGAGTTCCTTCAGACTCTCGGGAAGCTATTCAGCCATGTGTTCTTCATCTTCACGCGGAGTCCGCATCGCCTGCTTCATCGTCACGCTGTCTTGCCTGCTCGCCGGAGCGGTGGCGGGTGTCATCGTGGCGTCTCTGCGGGTGACGGGAAGACCGCCAGTCTTTCAGAGTGAGGCGAAGGTGCTCACGGGTGCACGCATGCAGGACAGCGCAGTGGCCTAATGGCAGGAGGACCACCAGGATTTCCTCCGCACGATGATTGAGATCCTGGAATCGCCCGACATGCGGCGCAAGGCCCACGAGAGAGTGCATGCGCTTCACTCGCACCTCAAAGAAAGTGATGTGCATATCGAAGCCCGGCAAACGAAAGGAAGCTTGATCATCACGGTGCTCGCCACGGGCTCGGATCCTCGATACACGCAGGTTCTGCTTAATGCCCTGCTTGATGAGCTTGTGACGTTTCAGCGAAGCCTATACGACCAGGCTGGTGGAGAGGTTTTGAAGACCTTTCTACAGGAGGTGGGGAAAAGGCAGAAGACGATGGAGGAGGCATTTGATGCCAAGGTGACGGCAGAAACGGATGCGAAGAACATTCTGGCCAAAATCGATCTGGAACGGCTGAAGGAGCGGTCGAAGCTGCTGAGCAATGAGCGGGATGATCTGCGCATGGCACTGAAAAGCTCGCCAGAGGATGCCGTGGGAAAAAAGGAGCGTGAGACGCAGCTAGCTGAGGAAATCGAACGCATAGGAGCGGAAGTCACGAAAGCTGAGGTCGTGGCCGCAAAGCTGAGCGCGGCGTCACAACGTGCTGAAACGGCAAAGCAGGCCTATCAGTGGATCTTTGAGCGTGCGGAGACTTTTCAAAACATGGCCGCTCCATGTGTGGAGTATATCGGCATCTTGGAACGTGCGAGCTTCGCGGTAGAGCAAGTGCAAGACTGGAAACCGCCGCTGATCCTTGGCGGGGTGTCTGGGGCGGCCTTGGGGCTCGCGGGAGGCTTGGTGATCAGCGTTTTCATCGTGGTCATCGGACGTCCCAAGCAGAGCGGGTAAAATGATGCTGGGTAAAATGATTCGATCCGTCATTCTACCCAGCATCATTTTACCGTCGGGTTGGATACATTCGGTGAGCTGCGGCCTGTGACGTGCTGCTTCGAGGGACTCGGGCACAAAAAAGGGCGTGGAGGTGATCCACGCCCTTTCGGGAAGATTTGATGAGCGAACCCGATTACGCCTGGAGGGCGACGGGATCGACGTTCACGCGGCGGCCGTCTTTGTCGAAGCGGACGTTGCCGTCCACGAGGGCGAAGATGGTGTGGTCCTTGCCGATGCCGACGTTGCTGCCGGTGATCCACTTGGTGCCACGCTGGCGGAGGATGATGTTGCCGGCGATGACGGCTTCACCACCGAACTTTTTCACGCCGAGACGCTTGCTGTTGGAGTCGCGTCCGTTTTTGACGCTGCCTTGACCTTTCTTATGTGCCATGACGAGTGAGGGGAGTGAGGGTTAAAGATTGAATCAGGCGTTGATGGCGGTGATCTGGACCAGCGTGAGGGGCTGGCGATGGCCGCGGGTCTTGTGGAAGCCCTTGCGCTTGCGGAATTTGAAGGTGGTGGCTTTGTCCGCCTTGTGCTGCTTGAGCACCTTGGCGCTGACGCTGGCGCCGGCGACGGTGGGGGCACCCACGCGGAGGTTGGAGCCTTCACCAGCGGCGAGGACCTGATCGAACGTGGCGGTGTCGCCTTCGGCAGCGACGAGCTTCTCCACGTCGAGCTTGTCGCCGACGGAGACCTTGTATTGCTTGCCACCAGTTTGGATGATTGCGTATGCCATAGCCTGAAAAGAGGGAGTGTTTGGACCCAAGCCGGGGGCGAGGGGGGCGGAGACTTCCACAAGTGCCCCGGTTCGGCAAGCTAAAAAAGCATGGAGCTTAGAGTCGGGGGCATGAAGCCTGAAACGGGGGGGCTCGGCCTCAGGCCGGGGTGCCGCTAAAGTAGTGCGTGAGGGCTTCCATCATGCCTTCGCTGGCAGGGCGGGTGGCCACGAAGCCGCCGCGGGCGTGGACGATTTGCTTGATGGGGTCGAGGGCGTTGCCTGGGCAGGCGATCATCCGGGCGTGGCGCTGGTCGAGCATGCTGAGGTCGTTGTAATTGTCCCCGGCGGCGAAGCAGTGGGCGGAGGTGAGGCCGAGGAGGCGGGCGAGTTCGCTCAACGCAGTCCCTTTGCTATAGCCGGAGTGGGAAAAGCGCAGGTAGATGCCGTTGCGATGGTAGCCGATGTCCGGGAACTGCACAGCGTGGGAGTCGATGTAGGTGCAGATGGCGTCCATCTCGGGGTCGGTGGTGCCGACGATGCCGAGTTCGTTTTCGCCGTGGTTCAGGAAGCTGGCGCGGGTCTGTGTCTCGACGAATTGCTTGATGGCATCGAGGGTGGCCTTGTGATCGCGGACGAAGTGTTCCTGCGCTCGCAGGGCCTCGCGGTTCCATGCGCCGAAGTCCTTCCACCGGCTGAAGAAGCCCGGTTTATAGATGTTGCACTCCTGGGCGATGATGAAGTCCGGCTCCATGAAGATGCCGTGCTGGGCGAGGCCCTCCAAAGTCTGGCCGAGGCTGCGGCCCGTGTTCACGATCCACGCGGCACCCTGGGCGCGGAGGGCCTTGATCATATTTCCCAATCCGGGGTGATACACCGGGGTGCCGGTGGGATGGATCATGGTGCCGTCGAAATCGAAGCTGAGGAGGAAACGAGGTTGCTTGGCGGCCATGGGGCGTGCGTTCGGGGGCGGCGGGCAGGAAAAGGACCGCATTCATGCCGTGAATCGAGCCGCTCGCAAGGCTGGCGAAGAATTCTCAACACGTTTCCCCGGACCGCTTGTGAAACTTTTCACAAAATCGGGTTGCCGCTCCACCTCGCGCTCCGATAATCGGCCCGCCTCCCCCCCTTTCTCCCCTTCGCTCATGCCCGCTCCCGCTGAAGCTCCCGCCCCTGCCGCCGCGCCGCCCCCTCCTGCCGATCTCGTGAACGTGCAGATCGATGGCGTCTGGCACAAGTTCCCCAAAGGCACGCGCATGATTGAAGCGTGCAAGCAGGCCAAGGCCGAAGTCCCACACTACTGCTACCACCCGAAGCTCTCCTCCCCCGGCAATTGCCGCATGTGCCTCGTCGAGATGGGCATGCCGCCGCGTCCTGCTCCCGGCACCGAGCCTGAAAAAGACGAGCACGGCATGCCGAAGATCGGCTGGATGCCGCGCCCCGTCATCGCCTGTGCAAACACCGTCGCCGAAGGCATGGGCATCCGCACCGAAAGCACGCTCACGCAGGAATGCCGCAAGGGCGTGATGGAATTCCTCCTCATCAATCACCCGCTCGACTGCCCCATCTGCGACCAAGCCGGCGAGTGCCGCCTCCAGGAGTTCAGCGTCGAGCACGGCAAAGGCGAGAGCCGCTTCCGCGAAGACAAGGTCAAGAAGCCGAAGAATGTCGATATCGGCCCGCGTGTGCGCCTCGATGACGAGCGCTGCATCATGTGCAGCCGCTGCATCCGTTTCACCGCCGAGATCG
>JBJONJ010000193.1:0-3147 GCA_046051905.1 Verrucomicrobiota bacterium | reverse complement strand
TTGGAAACGCAGCGAGTAGTTCTCCACGTAGGTGAGGAAGCAGATGCCATCGTAGCCCGCCTTGAGCGTCTCCTTCACCGTGAGATTAACCAACGCCTTCCGGGCTTCGGGATACGCGAGTTCAATGGGGCCACCTTGGCGGCGTGCGCCGTGTCGGTCCACGGGTGCCCACTCTGGATGCGTGAGGCGGAGCGTGGACTCAAACGCGAACGGATAATCGTTGAAGCCCGGCGTATCCATTTGCGAGCCCCAATCGAACAGCGAGCCCATGCCCCAGATTTCCATGCCACGGGCGCGTGCCGCCTTCACCGCGAGCGTATCGGGACTCACGGTCGCGTAGAGTTCGCGCAACCATTCGAAGAACGAAAAGTAGCGCGGATTCTCCGCCCGCGCGTGCATCGTCGCCAGCCAGCACGAAGCCTCCAGCCCGCGCCAATACACGCGCCGCGCGTGGTTCACATTTTTGAAAAGATCGAACGTCGCCGCAATGCTCGCCGGCGAGTCAATCGGCAGCGACGAGCCGAGGTAGTGGTTGTCGCCCGTGCTGACATAGACATCGATCACGGGTTCCGCTGCTCGGAGCGATGCGGCGGCGAAACAGGTGGCGACAATGAGGGGGGAAAGTGGATTCATGAAAGTTGGGATGAATGGCATTTCGGCTCAGCGTTTTCCGCCGCTGACGCAGTCGGTGAAGCCGTATTTGGTCACGAGTTGTTGCACGTGAGCGCGCTTCTCAGCGGGCGAGCGATCTGTGCGCCGCAGGAACAGGTGCGCCTCGTGCTCGAAGGCGCGATTGCGCACAGCGTTCTCGGCGAGATGTTCGAGGCAGCCCGGCGGAATACGGATGACGCCTTCCGAGTTCGCATGGACGACATCGCCCGGATGAATGGTTACGCCACCCACCTCCACAGGGCGGTTGGTGGCGCGAAACCTCAGTGCCCCGTGATGCACCGCCCGGCCACGGCAGTAGGCGGCAAACGGAGTGGTGATCAGCCCCGGCACGTCGCGCACGCGACTGTCGCTGACCAACCCCATGCAACCCACGGCGAACAGCGTCTTGGCCATGCCATCGCCGATCATGCATTCGTGCTCAGGCCGCGCGCCGACCGCTTTCACCACCCACACGATGGGCAGATGGCACTTGTTCATCGCCTCCAACTGCTCCCAGTAAAGATCCGTTTCCGCGACACCTCCCGGCGTGCTACTGTCCAGTTCTGCGGTGAACGCGACGCCCACGGTGGGGCCGAGCGGAGGCGTCACTGACTGGATCTCACCGCTCAGGTAAAATTCATGCGTCGGCGTCGGGTCGATGAAGTTGATGGTGTTGGCTAGCAGAGGCGTGTCGAACTCGCGGAGTTCGTCCAGCAACCATGGAGTGATCGTGATGGAAGTTTTCATTCAGAGTTAACGGCCAGTCTTCGCGATTGTGCCCTTGCGGAGAGCCGCCGTCCATTCCACGCTCCTGGTCATATTACCTGTCCAGATGAGCATTGTCCCCTCACCGTCCCCTCTCCCACAGAGACTTTCCCTTGTGACCCAGACGGTAAAACACCTGTGCGACTGCATCCGCGCCGGACATTGGCGGGAGCACCTGCCCGGCGAGCGGGAACTGTGCGCCCGCCTCCACGTAAGCCGTCCCACGCTGCGTGCGGCTCTCCATGAGTTGCAGCGCAAGGGCTGGCTCGATGTGAATCACCGGCAGCGCCGCCGCATCCGGCCAAACTGCGTATCGCGCAGGGCGGACTCCCAGCCCAAGGTCGTGGCCGTCCTCACTCCGGCGACGCTGCGACTCATGACGCCGTCGGCCGTGCTCGTCATTGACGCCTTGCGCGAGCAACTCGCCCGCGTGGGATGGACGCTGGAAATCCATGTGAACCGATCCTGCTATTCCGCGCGGCCTGGCCGCGCCTTGGAAAAGCTTGTTCGCGAGGCCCCAGCCGCAGCGTGGCTCCTGAGCGGAACGAGCCGGCCGATGCAGCTTTGGTTTCAGCGCCACGCCGTTCCTTGTCTCGTGCTCGGCACTTGTCCCGACGACATCTCACTTCCCTTCGCCGACGCCGATCATCGCGCGACCTGCCGCCATGCGGGCGCACTGTTCCTGCGAAAAGGACACCGTCGCATCGCGCTGGTGCTGCCCGAAAGTTCGACCGGTGGCGACCACGAGAGCGAACGCGGCCTGCGCGAGGCTCTCGAACGCCAGTTCGACGCGAGCCTCCTCGTCCTGCGCCACCGCGACAGGGCGCACCTCTGCAAGTTGCTCGACCACGCGCTGCAATCGTCCTCGCCGCCCACCGCCTACCTCGTGGCCCGCTCCATCCATGCGCTCACCGTCACCATGCACCTGATGCGACGCGGCCTGCGCCTGCCCCAGGATGCCGCTGTGCTCTCACGCGACGACGAAAACTTTCTCGACCATGCCAGCCCGGCCGTCAGCCGCTACAGCGTGAGCACCGACAGCTTCGCTCGCAAAGTTTCCCAAGCTGTGCGCAAACTCGCCGACAACGGCATGCTGCCATCACGCGCGATTCAGTTGATGCCAAGACTCATCGCCGGAGAAACGCTGTGAACCGACGCGTGCTCGATCAGTCGCGGGATCACCAGACGAGCGTTTTCTTTAAGCGCCGCCTCGTCCGCCCCTGTATAAGGTGCGTTACACAGACCAGCCATAGCCCCCTCACCTAGACCTCCCACCTCGATCGGCACCGTTCCACGGAAGTTTGTGCGGGTGAAGCTGGTGAATCCGTGATTTTTCGGCATGATCGCGTGCATGAAACTCACACGACGCCAAAGCCTCCGGTTTACCGCTGCCGCGCTCACCGGCTATACTTGCCATGCCGATTCGTTCGCTGCTGAATCGCTCGAAGCCGATGTCTGCATCTATGGCGCGACGGCGAGCGGCATCGCGGCGGCACTTGGAGCATCCGATGCGGGGATGAAGGTGATCGTGGTGGAGCCTTCGCGATGGCTCGGGGGCATGAGCGGCGGTGGATTGAATGCGATTGATTGGGGTTACAAGCGCGCCGTGGGCAAGATGGCGTTGAAGCTTCTCATCGAGAAGGACGACGTGGCGATGCGCGAGCTTTACAAGCGCGAACTCGCCGAGCGTGGCATCCCGGTGATCTATGAGCATCGGCTGGCGGGCGTGGT
>JBJONJ010000192.1:0-3224 GCA_046051905.1 Verrucomicrobiota bacterium | reverse complement strand
CGCCGGTTTTGACGATGCGGCCGTCTTTGAGGACGTGGACGATGTCGGGCTGGATGTAGTTTAAGAGGCGCTGGTAGTGGGTGATGACGAGGAAGCCGCGGTTCTCGCTGCGCATGGCGTTGACGCCGCGGGAGACGATCTTGAGGGCGTCGATGTCGAGGCCGGAGTCGGTTTCATCGAGGATGGCGTATTTCGGCTCCAGCATCATGAGCTGGAGGATCTCGTTGCGCTTCTTTTCGCCGCCAGAGAAGCCTTCATTGACGCTGCGGCTGGTGAAGCTGCGGTCCATCTCAAGCTGGTCCATGCGGGCGTACAGCTGCTTGTAAAACTTCACGGCGTCGATGTCCTCGCCCTTCGGCAGGCGGGCTTTCAGCGCGGCGCGGAGGAAGTTGGCGTTGCTGACGCCGGGGATCTCGTGCGGGTATTGGAAGGCCAAAAAGAGTCCGGCGCGGCTGCGGGCATCGACAGCCAGATCGAGGATGTTTTCGCCATCGAGGAGGACCTCGCCGCTGGTGACTTCGTAGTCTTCGTGGCCGCAGAGGACCTTGCTCAGCGTGCTCTTGCCGCTGCCGTTCGGGCCCATGATGGCATGGACTTCACCGGGGTTGATGGTGAGGTTCAGGCCTTTGAGGATTTCGCGGCCGGGGATCTGGGCGTGGAGGTTTTTGATTTCGAGGGACATGTGGGAGGGGAAAATGACGAATTCAGAATGACGAATGACGAACTACTTCGCCGTGCAGGCATCGCAGGTGCCGTGGATGGCGAGGTCGGTGCGGGTGACGCGGGTGCCTTTGGGGAGGTTCCAGAACTTGGCGGGGTCGAAGTCGGTGGCAGGGTGGGCGTCGATGACCTTGCCGCAGGTTTCGCAGTGGAAATGGACGTGCTCGTGGAGATTGGCACAGTAGCGGGACTGGCCGCGCTCGAGGTGGACGAGCTTGATGAGCCCGGCGGAGGTGAGGTGGTCGAGGCAGTTATAGACCGTGGCCAGGGAGATGCCGGGCGAGCGGGATTTGACCCGGTCGAGGATGTCGTAGGCCGTGGGGTGATCCGTGGAGGCGGCGAGGACATCGAAGACCTCGCGACGGTGAGGCGTGAGGCGCACATCGGCCCCGAGGACGGCCATGCGGCATTCGAGGCCGGTGGGCTTCGAAGGGGCACGGGGGGAGGTGACGGAGGGTGGCATGACGGCTTTCGCCTTAGAATTGGAATGATTCTAAAGCAAGGGAGTTTTGGACGATGGCCTCTCACCCCAAGCCCGAGGCCGGAAAAGAGGGTGCAAACCGGGGGGCAGAGCGCCAAAATGCCCACTTATGGCAGCTGAGCCGCATGCATTGACCGAAACGACCACCGACGGGCCCAAGACCCGGCGCTGGGTGGTGGAAGCGCGGGAGTGCGCGGAGATGGGCACGCATCGGATCGCCCGGCTGGGCATGGATGAGGCGCTGCCGCCGTATCGCCGAGTGCGGATGAGCCCGGAGGGGAGTTTTGTGCTGGCCTGCGTGAGCGGCGAGGGGTCGATCTTGCTGGACGGCCGCTGGCAGCGGGTCACGCCGGGCATGGTGTGCCTGGCACCGCCGAGGGTGCTGAATGCGTTTGCGGCAAAGGGCCGCGAGAGATGGTGCTTCGCCTGGGTGCGGTATGACGAGCCGAGTTTTGTGACGCCGGTGGTCGGCGCGGCCTCACCGGTGATGCCAGGGGCGCAGGCGGAGGAGATCGCGAGGATCATCGCCGGTCTGAAGGCGGAGTGGGAGGGCGAAAAGGAGCCGCGCATGCTGCACCACTGGCTGGAACTGCTCCATGGCACGATCCGCCGCATCGCCCAGCCCTGGCGGAGCAAGGAACCGCGGGTGGCCAAGCTCTGGGCCGACGTGGAGCAGGATTTGCAGCGGGACTGGACGCTCGCCGAGCTGGCACATCGCAGTCATTGCAGCCCGGAGCATCTGCGCCGCCTGTGCATGCGGGAGCTCGGCCGCAGCCCGATGCAGCACCTCACCTGCCTGCGCATGGAACTGGCCCGGCGGCTCCTGGAGCAGGAAAACGACAAGCTCGAGGTCGTGGCCGCCCGCGTCGGCTACGCGAACGCGGCGATTTTTTCCCGCGTCTTCCGCCGTTGGGTCGGCGTGGCGCCCGGAGAGTATCGGGGACGTGGAGGGTGAGCTTGACCTGCCCTGCCCCGCCCCCGAGTTTGGCATTCAGATTGACGCCCGTTGTTTCGTTTCATCCTTACCCCCATGCAAACCACCCTCGAAAGCCCCGCCACGGAAAAGAAGGTCGAAAAGACCGAGGCCGGGAACTACTTCGTTTCCAACTACCCGCCGTTTTCCTTCTGGAAACCGGACCAGGTGCACGTCGTCGAGGAGGTGCTCCAGCGCCCCGCCACGTCAAACATTCCTCTCGGCGTCTATTTCCACATCCCGTTCTGCCGGAAGCGCTGCCACTTCTGCTATTTCAAGGTGTACACCGATAAAAACGCCGGGGAGATCAAGGCCTACATCGACGCAGGCATGCGCGAGATGGAGCGTCTGGCCTCGCAGCCCTACCTGAAGGGCCGGAAGGCGCATTTCGTGTACTTTGGCGGCGGCACGCCGAGCTACCTTTCGGTGCCCCAACTGAAGGATCTGACGGATCGCATGAAGGCGCTGGTGCCGTGGGACGAGGCGGAGGAGGTGGCCTTTGAGGCGGAGCCGGGCACGCTGAATGAAACCAAGCTCACCGGCATCCGCGAAGTGGGCGTGACGCGTCTCAGCCTGGGCGTCGAGAATTTCGACGATCACATCCTGGAGACCAACGGCCGTGCTCATCGCAGTGGTGAGATCGGCAAGGCCTACAACTTCGCCCGCAGCCTCGGTTTTGAGCACATCAACATCGACCTGATCGCCGGGATGATGAACGAGACGGAGGCAAACTGGAAGGTCTGCGTGGCCAAGGCCATCGAGATGCAGCCGGACGCGGTCACGATTTATCAAATGGAGGTGCCGTTCAACACCACCATGTATCAGCAGATGAAGGCCGAGGGCAAGGTGACCGCGCCCGTGGCCGACTGGCAGACGAAGCGCGACTGGGTCAGCTACGCGTTCGATGAATTCCAAAAGGCCGGTTACACCGTGACGAGCGCCTACACCGTGGTGAAGGACCCGCAGCGCATCAAATTCGTCTATCGCGATGCCTTGTGGGAGGGCGCAGACCTCCTCAGTTGCGGCGTGGCCTCCTTTGGTCACCTCGCA
>JBJONJ010000191.1:0-12225 GCA_046051905.1 Verrucomicrobiota bacterium | reverse complement strand
GAGCCAGACCTCGGCCTTCGCGAGACCTTCGACGCGGTCGATCCAGAGGAAATGGCCGCCGCCATGGTCAAAACGAACGCTCGATGCTTCTCGGCTCAGCACGCGGAAACTCAGCGTCGCTTCATAAAACGCCACCGTGGCCGCGAACTCGGCCGCAGGCACTTTCATGGCGATGTTGCGGCCGGGTTGCATGGTAAGTGCAGCGAACTCCAAGCCCGAGGCGGATGTCACCCCGCTGCTTCCACCTTCTCACCGGCGAGCTTCGCAGCGCGTTCGGCGAGTTCGATGTGGAATTGCTCGGGGGTCGGGGCTTCGCCCTTGGTGCGGGTGCGGGCGAACCAGTCGGCGAAGAGTTCGCCGGGCTGGCGCTCGGCTTTGAAGGCTTCGAGGAAGGTGCGAACCTTGGCTGGGATCTCGTCGCCGAGCACGGACTTGAATTCGAGGCCGGCGAGCGCGTTGCCGCGGATACTGCCGCCGACGAACATGGCGTATTTGTTCGGCGCACGGCCCACGAAGCCGAAATCGGCGTTGTAGGGACGGCCGCAGCCGTTCGGGCAGCCGGTCATGCGGAATAGGATGGGTTCGTCTTCGAGGCCGAGTTCCTTGAGGATCGGATCGATCTTGTCGAGGATGCCGGGGAGGGCACGCTCGGACTCGCTGAGGCTCAAACCGCAGGTTGGCAGGGCGACGCAGGCGTGGGCAACCTTGCGGGCGCGGGTGAAACCGGCCTCATTGGCATGCACGACGCCGTGTTTGGCGAGGATGGCATCGACGGCGGCTTTTTGCTCAGGGGCCACATCCGCGATGATGAGGTTCGTGTTGGCCGTGACGATGAAGGGCAGCTTCAGCGCCGTGGCGATCTCGGCAAAGCAGGAGCGATACTGCGGACCGTTTTCACGATCGACGACGCGGCCCATGTTCACGTAAACGCAGCAGTAGAGCTTGCCGTCGCCTTGCTCATGCCAGCCCATGTTGTCTTCGACGCTGTCAAAGCTGAGCGGCTTCGGGGCTTCGGTGGTGATGCCGGGAAGGCGGCGCACGACTTCGGCGCGGAAGCCGTCGAGGCCCATGGTCTGCACGGTGTATTTGAGGCGGGCGTTTTTGCGCTCGGTGCGGTTGCCGTGGTCACGCTGGGTGGTGACGACGGCTTCGATGGCATCGACGACGTTCGCACGCTTCGCGTAAAGCAGCGGCTGGCCGAGGAAGGGTCGTGTGGTGAGCTGGCCGTGGCTCATGCCAAAGCCGCCGCCGACGGTGATGGTGTAGCCTTCGACTTCACCATTCACGACGTGCGGCACGAGGCCCACATCCTGCGAGTAGATGTCCGAGTCATTGATCGGAGCGATGGCGACGCCGATCTTGAACTTACGCGGGAGATACACTTTGCCGTAGATGGGATCATCGCCTTCGGGAGCCTTCGTTTGCTCGCGGACGGCGGGATTGACCTCAGGGTCCTTGATCCAGTTCGGGTCGATCTTTTCGCCGTCGAGCCAGATGTCGGCGTAAGCCGTGGAGCGCCACAGGAAGCGCTGGCTGATCTCTTCGGTGAGCTTTTGCGTGTCGGCATGCACGGCATCCTTGATCGGCGCGGCAGGGCCCATGGTGTTGCGCACGACGTCGCCGCAGGCACCCATGGTGCTGAGGCCGCTGTGGCAGACGTTGCGGATGACTTCCTTCACGCCGCCTTTGAGCACGCCGTGGAGCTGGATGCCCTGGCGGTTCGTGAGGCGCATGTTGCCCATCGCTTTCGTGCAAAGGGCGTCGTGGATCATCCACTGCTCGGCGGTGATGCGGCCGCCGGGCATCTTGCTGCGGATCATGAAGCTCCAGGCCTTTTCCTTCTTCTCCTTGGAAAGCTGGGCACGCAAATCGCGGTCATCCTGCTGGTAGGAGCCGTGGTGCTTCATGAGGATGTTGCTGTCCTCCGGAATGCTGGGGGTGCTGGTGTCAGCGAAAAGCTCGGCGAGCTGGCCACGGAGGCCGGCGGAGGCGAGTTTGATGTCTTCGACGGAGGCTTTGGACATAAAAAAGAGGGTTTGGCAGGTTTTGAGGGCCGCCAGAGTGCCTCAGTTTGAGGTGAAAGCAAGGAGAGGGGGCATCGAATGCCCTACCGCGTCACATCGCCGGTCTCGCCAGCTCTTTCCAGGGCCCCTGACGGAGCACGATGTCCGGCACAAGGGAACGCCAACGTTCATCGCCAGCCTCGATCATTTTGCGCACCTCGGCGCTGGTGTGGAAGATGTAGTCCGCATGCGGGTCCTCCAGCGGGCGGACGCTGTTGGTATCGAGCAGGTAGCGCAAAAGATGGCGCTTCTCGGGGCTGAGCTTCGCGTCATCGGCCCCGAGGACCTTGCCAGTCATCGGATCGCCCATCGGATAGACATAGACGCGGACCTGATTTTTGAAGAGGCGGCCAAAGGACTCCAGCAGGCCGCCTTCGAGGTCGGCGCACCAGCGTTCGTTGAAGAGCTCCTGGAACAGCGGCAGGCCCAGCACGATGGCGATGGGCATCTGCGTATGGCGGGCGAGGAAGGCGCTCACGCGGTGGAATTCGGGATACTTCGAGATGAGCACGTTTTTTCCCAGCGCCTGAAGCACATCGGCACGGGCCAAAAACTCGCTGTCAGGCACCTCGCAGCCGGAGGCGAGCAGGTTGTGCATGGTGAGTTCGAGGATCTCCACGTTGTCACGGGCCTGGTCGCCGAAGTCAGCGAGGAAGGCAGCCTGGCCGCGGGCGATCATGTCGAGGTTCAGGTTCGTGATCGGATCAAAGCTGCCGCGTTTGAGGAAGACGGGCTTCTTATAGAGCACATCGCTGGCCTGCCAGATTTCGCCGTTGGCTCCAAACAGCGCCGCGTCGGCGAGGCCGAGACGCACCAGCTTCAGCGCCACGAGGCGGTCTTGATAGTCCATCGAGGCAAAGGCGGGGCCGCTGAAGTCGATCATGTCGATCTCCACGCGTTTCCGCGTGAGGCCGTCGAGCAGGCTGGCGAGGAATTCGTCGATCGAATCGCGAAAGTGGAAGGCGGCGTAGAGCAGATTCACGCCGAGGATGCCCACCGCTTCGGATTGGCGGGTGTTGGAGTCGTCAAACAGACGCACATGCAGTTGGATGTCATTGCTCGGCGCCCCGGGCTCGGTTTGAAAACGCAGGCCGATCCAGCCGTGGCACTCTTGATTCGTATCGCTGTAGGCACGGGCGCGGATCGTGTCCGCCATGGTGAAGAAGCTCGTTGTCTCGCCACGCTTGCCCGCGAGGCGTTGGATGAGCATCGGATACTCGTGCTCCATCATCGAGCACATGCGCTGGCGGGAAACGTAGCGAGTGGCCTTGCCGTAGATCTCGTCGCTGATCACCATGTCGTAGGCGCTCATCGTCTTCGCCACGGTGCCGGAGGCTCCGCCGGCGCGGAAGAACCAGTTCGCGATCTCCTGGCCGGCTCCGATCTCCGCGAAGGTGCCGTAGATTTGTTTCGAGAGGTTGATTTTGAGCGCTTTCTCAAGCGTTCCGGGTCGAGGGACGGAGGTCATGGCAGGGCTATCATGGTGAGCAGGCTGCGGGCCGATGCACGGAGGTTTTCTCCGCGGCTGATTTCCGTGATTTTACCCAGCAGGCCTCAGCGACCTTCTTCTGGGCAAAAAAGACACGAATCTCCGCTGGCGAGCATGAAGTCCACTCCATGGGCACCCGATCCCTGCGCATGACGGCGAAGCTTAGAATTGGCATCGTAGTTATAAGACAGGCAAAGCGGCAGCAGGCCGGTTTTCAACAGTGGATCACTCAGCCTCGGATGCGCCCGGGTCATCGTGAAGTGCCAACGAGCCTCCTCAGGCTTTTGCAGAGGCTTCTGCCAAACCTTGCTACAGGTCTGGCGCTTGTCTTTGTGGCTTTTCCGCGAGCGGCGGATCGGTGGAGGGATTTTCTGTGGCACCTTGATCGTGCGCGGAGTCAATCCACTCGGCCAAAACGGCTCGCAGCCTCCCGAAGCGGGATGTTTGCGCGGGATTGGTGGCGAGGTCGTGGAGACCTTACGGGTCGGATTTGAGGTGGAAGAACTCGATCTCAGGCCGGTGGTCGTCACTCTGTTCGTGCCGTAGGCTGCTATGTCCGGCGACATGGCAGCGGATGGCATGCCCTGGGAGCGGCAGGAGAGGCCGAAGGAGCACGCGCCAGGGCGACTTTGTGAAATTTTTCACAAAATGCGGTTGCCGCCCCTCGCCCTCGCTCGCATCATCGGTGTCCCCGTGTGCTTTTTGGCCTTTGGCGTGCTTTCTGAGCTCCATTCGTCATTGATCATTCGGATTTCGTCATTCTCCCCCGATGCCTCCGCTTCTGTTTTACCTCCTCGCTGCCATCACTCTGGGCTTTGGGCTCATGGTGGTCACGGCGCGGAACCCGGTCTCCAGCGCCCTAGCGCTGGCCTCGTGCTTTGTGGGGCTGGCGGCCCTGTTTGTGAGCCTGGACGCCTATTTCATCGGCACGATCCAAATCCTCGTCTATGCCGGCGCGGTGATGGTGCTGTTCCTCTTCATCATCATGCTGCTGGACATCAAGGCGGAGGAAGGCAAGCAGCCAAACCTGGCCGCCATCGTCAGCGGCATCGTGGTGGCCGTTTTGCTCGTGACACAGATCATGACGGTGGTGGGCCATACGAAGCTGGCGGAAAACACGCCGCAAAACACGCCGCTGGCCCTCGTGGAGGCCGCCAGCAAGGCGAATGGCGCGGCGAAGCTGCCGACCATCGCGAATGATTTGAAGGCCGGGACGCTTCCCGACGCCAAATTGATCGGTTTCACCCTCTTCAATCAATACGGCTTCCACATCCAGGTCGTCGGTCTGCTGCTGCTCGTGGGCACGGTGGGCGTGGTGGTGCTGAGCAAGCGTGAAAAGAGCACAGGAGGTGCCGCATGATCACTTTGGGCCACTATCTCGTCGTCAGCGGCATGCTGTTCGCCCTCGGTCTGGCCGGGGTGATCGCCCGCCGGAACATCCTCATCATCTACATGTGCCTGGAGATGATGCTCAGTGCCGCGAACCTGGCGCTGGTGGGCTTCAGCCGTTTTCATGTGACCAATGGCCTGCCGGACTACACCGCGCAGTCGCTGGTCTTTTTCACCATCACCGTGGCCGCCGCCGAGGTGGCCGTGGGCCTCGCCATCATCGTCGCGCTGTTCCGCTCGAAACAAAGCGTGGAGACCGAGGCCATCACCAAGCTCCAGGGCTGACCCGCACCTCTCGACCGCCGCCCCATGCCTCACGCCGACGCCCAATCCCCAGGCCAGTTCCTCCCCACGATCCTGCTGCTGCTGCCGTTTTTCACGGCGCTGATCATCCTGCTGGGTCATCGGGCACTGAAAAACGCCAGCGTGCTCCTCTCCGTGGGCTCGTCGGTCATCTGCTTCCTCGCCAGTTTGGCCTTGCTCGCCACGAAGGGGGCGGAGGGCACGGTGGGCATCCTGAAATTCATCGACATCGAGGGCATGCGTGCCGGGATCGATGCGATGATCGACGATCAAAGCCGCGGCATGATGTTCATCGTGACCTTCATCGGCATGCTGGTGCACATTTTCTCGCTCGGCTACATGAAGGACGACGAGGCCAAGCCTCGCTTCTTCGGGTCGCTCTCGCTTTTCATGTTCTCGATGACCGGCATCGTGCTGGCGGGGAATCTGGTGATGATGTTCATCTACTGGGAACTGGTCGGTCTGAGCTCCTACCTGCTCATCGGCCACTGGTATCAAAAGGCCAGCGCTGCCGAGGCCTGCAAGAAGGCCTTCCTTACGAACCGCATCGGCGACTTTGGCTTCATGATCGGGATTTTGATCCTCTTCGGCCTGAACAAAGGCGATCTGAACATCGACAACCTCCAGGATGCCTTCGTCACCGGCGGACCGCTGGCCGAGGTGGTGAAAAACAATCCCGGCATCCTCACCGTCGCCGCGCTGTGCCTCTTCATGGGCGCGGTCGGCAAATCCGCCCAGTTCCCGCTGCATGTGTGGCTGCCGGACGCGATGGAGGGCCCCACGCCGGTCTCCGCGCTCATCCACGCCGCCACGATGGTGGCCGCGGGCGTGTACATGCTCGTCCGTGTGAGCTTTGTGATCGTCACGCCGCTCGCCGCGGAGACCATCGCGGGCATCGGCTGCTTCACCGCGCTGCTCGCGGCGCTGATGGCCACTCAACAGGGCGACATCAAGCGCATCCTGGCCTACTCCACCCTGAGCCAACTCGGCTACATGGTCATGGCCGTGGGTGCGGTGGCAATGGCCGCGCTGCATGGCGAGGCCGCGCACGGTGCGCATCCTGGCCATCCGGCGATGTTCCACCTTTACACGCATGCCTTCTTCAAGGCGATGCTCTTCCTCGGCTCGGGTGCCGTCATCTACGCCTGCCATCACGAGCAGGACATCTGGAAGATGGGCGGCCTGCGCAAGCACATGCCGATCACCTTCTGGACCTTCGCCATCGGCACTGCCGCCCTCATGGGCGTGCCGCCGCTGAGCGGTTTCTGGAGCAAGGAAGCCGTCCTCGGTGCCGCGTTTGACAGCGGTTGCCGTGCGCTCTTCCTCGCCGGTGCCGCCACCGCTGCGCTGACCGCGTTTTACATGACGCGACTGCTCGTCGTGGCCTTCCTCGGCAAGGCCCGCACGGAATCCGCGCACCACGCCGCCGAGGTGCCGCTCGTCATGGCGTTGCCGCTGCTCCTGCTGGCCGTGTTTTCCATCTTCTCGGCTTGGGGGCCGTTCTCTGATTTCCTCCAAGCGATGAAACCGGAGCACGTCGAAGGTCACGACACCGTGCTGTGGACCTCCGTTGCCGTGCTGCTGGTGGGCTCGATCAGTTCTTTCCTGCTCTACAAGGGCAAGGACAGCGATCCGGTGCGCATCAAGCTCTTCGCCAACAAGTTCTACTTTGACGAGATCTACGCCGTGATCGTCCGCGTGGGCCAGGACGGCCTCGCGTGGGTCGTGACGGCTCTTGAGCGCATCTTTGTCGATGGTCTCGTCGCGAGACTGCCGACGGCTCTCGTGGCCCGCATCGGCGCTGCCACCCGCATGCTCCAGGGCGGGCACCTGCAAGGCTACACCTTCCTGCTCGGCGGCGGCATCATCGCCGTGGTCTATCTCGTCGTGTTCGTGCTGCCTCGCACCCATTGATCCTCCTTCCGAATGAGCGTCCTCGAAATCGTCATCCTGCTCCCGATCCTCGCCGCCCTCGCGGTGCTGTTCGGAGCGCCTGCGCGTGCCGCCTCCGTCGGTGCCACGCTGGTGAATCTGGTCATCGTGCTGGCGCTGAGCTGGCAATACGCCGCCAAAGGCAGCACCGGGCTCGCCTTCACCCATGCGCGTGAAATCCTCGCCAATCCCGCGATGAGCTTCTCCGTCGGCGCGGATGGTGTTTCGCTGATTTTGGCGCTGTTGACCGCCATCGTAATGTTTGCGGCCGTGTGGCAGATCCAGGACCGCCCGGCCATTTTCTACGTCGCCTCGCTTTTGATCGGCGGCGGCGCGTTGGGAGCCTTTCTGACCACCGATGTCTTCTTCATCTACGCCTTCCATGAGCTGGCGCTCATTCCGACCTTCCTCATGATCGCCCTCCACGGCCACGCGGAGCCGATCGAGCGCAAAAAAGTCGCCTGGAAGGCCACGGTGTATCTCGGCGTCGGCAGCTTGGTGCTGCTCGCGGGCCTCGTGTGGCTCGTGATCGAGTTCAGCGGCGGGCGCGACCTCACCTTCGACCTCGAAGCCCTTCGTGCGCAGGCCAAACTGACCCCGCTGCCGGTCGAGAAGCAGGGCGCGATCTTCTTCGTGCTGCTGCTCGGTTTTGGCACCCTCGTCAGCCTTTTCCCCTTCCATAGCTGGGCCGCTCCGGCTTACGCCACCGCACCCACCCCGGTCGCCATGCTGCATGCGGGCGTGTTGAAGAAATTCGGTCTCTACGGCCTGCTGCGCATCGCTTTGCCGCTCCTGCCGCAGGGCGCGAACGTCCCCTGGGTGCAAAACGCCCTCCTGCTCATGCTGCTGGGCAACATCCTCGTCATGGGCCTCGTCACCATTCGTGCCAGCCGCCTCGACGACACGCTCGCCAACTCCAGCGTGATGCACATGGGCTACATCTTCCTCGCCCTCGCCGCAGGCAGCGAGGTGGCGCTCAAGGGGGCCGTTTTGCTCATGTTCGCGCACGGCGTGTCCATCGCTCTGTTGTTTGCGCTCACCGGCAAGATGCGCAACCAGCTCGGTACTCTCGAATACAGCAAACTCGGCGGTCTCGCGTCCCACGCACCGGCTTTCACCGTGCTGTTTGCCTTTGGCGCCTTTGCCAGCATCGGCCTGCCGGGCCTCAGCAACTTCGCGGGCGAGGTCATGGTCTTCGCCGGCAGCTTCACCACCTTCAGCGGCACGCTCACCAACCTGCATTGGACCGTCATCCTCGCTCTGTGGGGCGTGGTGATGAGCGCCGTTTACATGCTCCGCGCTTACCGCAGCATCTTCCACGGCAGCGCCGCCACCGGTCTCTTCATGAGCGACCCCGCGCTGCCGCAGCGCCTTCCCCTCATCCTCATGGCCGCCACCCTCCTGCTCACCGGCTGCTGCCCCTGGCTGCTGCTGAATTTGCTGAAGGGTGCTCTGGCGGCCAGCTAAGCTCTTCCTCTTCCTATTACTCCTACTCCTCCTCCCGGAAAGCGAAGGCGATACGACGCTCGAGCCGGGAGGAGGAGTAAGAGTAGGAGGAAGAGGAGGATTCAGACCTTTCCCCCCGCATGAACGTTTTCCATCTCGAAGCCAGCCTCGCCCTCCTCGGCCTCGTCCTCCTGTTGCTGGAGGCCTTCCGGCCGGAGATCTCCCGCCGCACGCTCGGCTACACCGCCATGGCCGGCACCGCGCTCGCGCTCGTCCTGCTGCCCGCCTGCGGCACGCAGCTTCCCGCCTTCATGCAGCCCTGGCACCAGATCGACACCCTGGCGCTGTTTTACAAAGGTTTCGCCCTCGTCATCACGCTGCTCGTGCTCTGGCTCACGCTTGAGTGCGCTCCCTACCTCACGCGTTTCACACTCGATGGCAAACTCGCCGAGATGTTCAGCCTACCGCTGATCGTCTGCGCTGGCATGATGTGGATGGCCTCCGCCCGCGACCTCGTCACCGTCTTCATCTGCCTCGAGCTCGTCACCATCAGCTTCTACGTGCTCGTCGCCTTCGCGCGAAAGAGCGCCCTTAGCCTCGAAGCCGGCGTGAAATACCTCATCCTCGGTGCCTTGAGCACCGGCGTGCTCGTCTATGGCATCGCCTGGGTTTACGGTGCCACTGGCAGCATGAATTTCGACGCCATCGGCAAGGCGCTCGCCAATCCGGCCACCAGCAAGGCCACCGCGCTCTTTGGAGCCGCGCTCATCCTCGTCGGCCTCGGCTTCAAGGTCGCCGCCGCGCCCTTCCACATGTGGGTGCCGGATGTGTATCAAGGCGCACCCACCCCGGTGACCACCTTCCTCTCCGTCGGATCGAAGGCCGCCGGCTTCGTCGTCCTCACCCGCGCTCTCGATGCCTTCATGGCCAAGGGTTCCGTCATCGCCGATGAGGTGCAGGGCGTCCTGCTCGTCGGCGGCTCTCTCACCGTCCTGCTCGGCAGCCTGCCCGCCATCTACCAGACCAGCGTGAAGCGCCTGCTCGCCTACTCCAGCATCAGCCATGCCGGTTACCTGCTCCTCGCGCTCGCCTGCGGCGGCGACGGTCGTTTCGGCCTCGGCGGCAGCGGCCTTGTTGCCTTCTACCTTGCCACCTACCTACCGATGACCGTGCTCGGCTTCCTCGCGCTCGGCGTCATGCGCCTCAACGGCCAGGGTGAGGACCTCGGCGACTTCCAGGGCCTCGCGAAACGCTCGCCCGTCCTCGCGCTCGTCATCACCATCGCCTTCGCCAGCCTCGCCGGCCTGCCGCTCACCGCCGGGTTCATCGGCAAGATGTTCGTCTTCCTCAGCCTCGTCGATCAGGGTTACTGGGGAGCCTTGACCTGCGCTGTTATCGCCGCCGCCGCAGGGTTCTACTACTACTTCCGCATCATCCTCTCGATGTACACCAACGAAGGCGCCGAAAAGCCCGCCCTCACGCTGGCTCCCCTCACCAAGGCCATTGCCTGCAGCCTCGCCGTGATCATCCTCGTGCTTGGCGTCTATCCCCGTCCGCTGCAAAAGGTGCTCACACCTCCGGAGGCGGGTGTGGTCATGAAGTGATGGTGCTTGAGTGCTCGTAGTTCGGGCTTCAGCCCGTCCCCGACCACGGGCTGAAGTCCGAACTACAAACTCCGAAGCCCCTGATCACGTCTATCAGATCGCATGTCTTGGATTCTGCTCCTTATCGCCGGTTTGTGTGAAGTCGCCTGGGCGCTCGGCCTCAAGGCCACCGAAGGCTTCACCCGCCTCGGGCCCACGCTCGGCACCCTCGCCGCCCTCATTGTAAGCGTCGTCCTGCTCGGCCTCGCCGCCCGCAGCCTGCCCATCGGCACCGCGTATGCCGTGTGGACCGGCATCGGCGCCGTCGGCACCGTGCTCGGCGGCATCCTCTGGTTTGGCGAGCCCGTCACCGCCGCCCGGCTCGTCTGCCTGGGCCTCATCCTCAGCGGCATCATCGGCCTCAAGCTCGTCGGGTGAGCGGGAAACTGCTCGCGGCCTCACGTCACTACCCCAGACAGTTTTTTCACAGGAATCCGCTTCATTGGAGCCGAATTGGTGGTGATATTACCAAGCATGCGCTTTGGAACACCTGCCCGTAGCCACTTTTCGGTCCCGGCCATTTTTGCGATGGCTTGGATGGTGTGCTTCTCGGCTGCCGCTCAGTATAGCTACCAGTTTACAGATCTGGGCGCTTTGTTGAATCTGCCGCTGGGAGGATTGAGCAGCAGCAGTGCGGTAAACGACAGCGGCCAGATCGTCGTG
Source organism: Verrucomicrobiota bacterium (assembly GCA_046051905.1). GTDB lineage: Bacteria > Verrucomicrobiota > Verrucomicrobiia > Verrucomicrobiales > Verrucomicrobiaceae > Prosthecobacter. Next base: position 1,297 of record JBJONJ010000191.1, on the reverse strand, counting down.
AACTACACGACTCCGTTTGCCCAAGGCTCTTACTTTTACACGGGGGGTATCATGACCGATTTAAACCTCTCATCAGGCGTTCCCACATCGTCTGAAGTGATGGAAATGAATAATGCTGGCCGGTTCGTGGGCTATTACGTTTCCAATGCCGGTGTGCTCCGAAGTTTTGTAGGCACCTCGAACGGCTATCAGGACCTATCAGCCCTAGGCTTGAGCGGCTCATCCACGATGGCCTTTGCGATTAACGATGCAGGCCAAATCGCGGGTGTGGAGAACGGCATTAATTCCTCCCTGAACCCCTTCTACTTTGACGGTCTGTCTTTCAGTTCTCTTCCTCACAACTCAGCAGTGCCGTTGGGGATCAACTCCCAAGGCCAGATCGTGGGAACCTTCATGCCGTCAGGTGGTGTCTTTAACTCGGTTGAGAGCCGTGCCTTCACCTATTCAAATGGTTCGTTTACCAATCTGGGAGCCTTGCCCGGAGCTTTCCGTGAGAGTTCCGCCACAGCGATCAATGACTCAGGGCTGATCGTGGGATACTCAACCAATGCCACCGGCAGCAACCGGGCGGTGACTTTTCAAAGCGGTGGCGTGCAGGACTTGGGAACGTTGGGAGGCACCACAAGTTATGCTTCAGACCTCAATAACGCAGGCGACATCGTTGGTAGTTCGGTTGACTCGGCAGGCGTCACAAGAGCGGCCCTCTGGTCCAACAACAATCTGTATGACCTCAACGACCTCGCGCAGGGATTGAATGGATATAGACTGGAGTCCGCCGTCGATATTAGAGCGTTTTAAATAAATATGTGGAACATATGTGCAGGTGGTGTACAAGGTTACATGGCCGCACTCTCCCTTGATCTCCGTCAACGCATTATCAGCACCTGTGACCGCGGTGAAGGCACCCAGGAACAGATCGCCCAGCGCTTTGGCGTCTCGTATGGGATGGTCAAGAAGCTGCTCCAGCAGCGGCGCAAGACCGGCTGCATCAAGCCCCGGCATCACCTCGCCGGGCGCAAGAAGCTCATTGTGGCCGAGCACCGCATCGCCATCCGACAGCACCTCAAGCGCAAGCCTGACATGACACTGGCCGAACTGCGTGACGCCCTTGGGCTGAAGTGCACGCTGCCCGCGATCCACTATGTGCTCGTGGACATGGGGCTGACATATAAAAAAAGGTTCTTCGCGGGTTTTGATGGGTGCTGAAGGTGGGGTAAGAAGGTGAATGCCCAACGATCAAAGCCTGCGACAGCACTATCATCTACTCCTCGGACTCGACAAGGACTGGGAGGTTGAG
>JBJONJ010000190.1:0-3331 GCA_046051905.1 Verrucomicrobiota bacterium | reverse complement strand
CTGGCCATTCTCGATGCCACGGAAGGTGGCCTCCAGCTTGCGGCCCTGCGAGTCGGTCCACGTGCGGTAAACCTCGCCCTCAGCCCGTAGACCGGAGGAGAGCAAAACGAAGGCGAAAAGGGAGAGGAGGCGCGTCTTCATGGCTTGGTGGCCGCCTTAAACGATGAGGAAGAGGGCAAGTTGCGGCTGAATTTAATTGCCGCTTGCGGCATGAAGGCTGCGTCAGTTAGCTTTTGCAGCATGTCACAACAAAAAGAAGCCTGGGGATCACGTCTTGGAGTCATTATGGCCGTCGCGGGCAGCGCGGTGGGATTGGGGAACTTTCTCCGCTTTCCGGGCCTCGCGGCGCAGTATGGCGGCGGGGCTTTCATGCTGGCCTACGCCATCAGCTTCCTGATCATCGGCCTGCCGATCGGCTGGGCGGAATGGGCGATGGGGCGCTACGCGGGCAGCAAGGGCTACAACTCCTGTCCCGGCGCCTTCGCGGTCATTCTGAACAGGCGCTGGGCAAAGTATGTGGGCATCATCGGCGTCATCGTGCCGGTGGTGATCTACATGTATTACGTCTTCATCGAGTCGTGGTGCATCGGCTACGCGGTGAAGTTCTGGACGGGCCAAGTCAACCTCTCGAGCACGGAGCAGACGGTGGAGATGTTCAAGGCGATCAGCGGCCAGACCGGGGACGGCGCGGCGCTGGCCTTTTCGTGGAACTCCGCACTGCCCTGGCTGGTGATGGTGTTTATCTTCAATTTCTGGCTGATCTACCGCGGTCTCTCCGGCGGAATCGAGAAAATGTGCAACTACGGCATGCCGCTTCTCATCGTGCTGGCGCTCGTGGTGCTCGCGCGCGTGATGACGCTCGGCGCTCCGGATCCCGGCAAGCCGCATGACAACGTCGTCAACGGCCTGGGCTACATGTGGAATCCGAGCAAGATCCAGATCGAGCGTGTGCAGCCCGCCGCAGGTGAAAAATCCCTCGTGCGCGAGGTGGTGGGCGAGGCCTCCATCGCGGAGGCGGAGAAGGAAGTCGCCGCGAGCAGCGGCAAGCTGAAGCTCGTGACCATCACGCCCTGGCAGCAGCTCAAGAATCCGCTGCTTTGGATGGCAGCGGCGGCGCAGATCTTCTTCAGCCTCTCCGTGGGCTTTGGCGTGATCATCGTCTATGCCAGTTACTTGAAAAAACAGGACGACGTGGTGCTCAGCGGACTCACGGCCAGCAGCGCGAACGAGTTTTGCGAGGTGGCGCTCGGCGGTTTGATCACCGTGCCGGCCGCGGTGGCCTTCCTGGGCCTCGCGTCGGTCGCCGGACAAGGCACCTTCGGGCTTGGTTTCACGGTATTGCCGCTGGTGTTCGCGAAGATGCCTTTCGGCGCCTTTTTCGGCGGGGCGTTTTTCTTCATGCTCTTCCTAGCGGCCATCACGAGCTCGATTTCGATGCTGCAGCCCGGCATCGCCTTCCTCGAAGAGGCCATGAATGTCGGTCGGAAAGTCAGCGTGACCATCCTGGGTCTGCTGACAACCTTTGGCACGGGCTTCGTGGTCTATTTTACCGCCGATTTGAAGGCGCTCGACACGCTCGACTTCTGGGTGGGCACCTTCCTCATCTTCATCCTCGCCACCATCCAGATCATCGTCTTCGGCTGGCACTGGGGCATCGACCGCGGCTTGAAGGAGGCGCATTCCGGCGCCTCGATCCGCATTCCGGCGTTTTTCGGTGTCATCATGAAATGGCTCTGCCCGGTGTTTCTGCTCGCCATCTTTGCCATGACGGTGCTAACGAGCCTTTTCGGCTTTGATCTGAGCTCGATGTCCTTCGGCTCCGCCTCGGCTTATGTCATGGATTTGATCGGCGGCACGAAGGAGGGCAAGGCGGTGGGCACGAACCAGGCCGCGCAGCTCAGCGTGGTGCTAGTGGGTGTCGTGGCGATTTTCTTCAGCCTGCTCTCCGCCCGCTCGAAAGCCTATCAACGTGCAGAAAAAGGTCTCAACAAGCACGACTAACCTCCACTCTATTCCCTCCTATGACCAACTCCGGCCTTTTTGTCATGCTGCTCTCCGTTGGCACCGTCACCGTCCTGTTTGGCTGGTGCGTTTACAAGGTGCTCACCACGCCGAACGAAACGGAAAAACTGCATGGCGTGGAATTCGAGACGCCGGACATGGAAGAGGACGCGTGAGCCAGGCCGGAACCGCCGGATCAGCGGGGAGCGAGGTTTGACAAGAAAGACGGGGTGGCCTACTTGCCCAGTTGAAATGCCATGCTGAAGCCGATTCCCACGATCCTCGCCGCCGCGATGCTGCTGACCTCCTGCAAAAGCAGCGTGCCGAGGGCCATCCCGGTGGTGCCGCGTGAGGTGCCGATCTATCAGCAGACCGCCCTGAGGCAGGGGGGGGGTGACGCCCAGATGCCCCCCGCCTTTGGTCCCGCGCCGGATGCGGAGCCGATGTTCGCCGTGAGCTCCGGCCCGTCAATCCGGGCGGCCTCGTATCTCCTGCTCGACGCCCGCAACGGTGAGCACCTAGCCGCCCGCAATGCCGAGACGCCCCGCGCCGTGGCCAGCACGCAAAAACTCGTCACCGCGCTCGTCGTCCTCGATGCGGGCGATCTGGACAAGCCCGTCCGCGTGGTCGCCAGCGATGTGAATGTGGAGCCCACGCGCCTCGGTCTGAAGCCCGGCGAAGTGTACACGCGCCGCACGCTGCTCTATGCCTTCCTCGTGAAAAGCGCCAACGATGTGGCGAACGTGCTGGCGCGTGACAATGCGGGCAGCATCCCCGCCTTCGCGGCAAAGATGAACGCCAAGGTGCGTTCGCTGGGCTGCACAAACTCCTATTTTGTGAACCCGCACGGCCTCACCGCCCCGGGCCAACGCTCCACCGCACGCGACATGGCCCGCGTGGCCATGGTGGCCTACCGCGACACGACGATCCGAGACATTGTGCGGCGGAAATATTATTCCTTTCGTCGTGCGGACGGACGCGCCGTCACCCTTTCAAACACCAACGAGCTGCTCGGCCGGATGCCCGGGTGCAACGGCATGAAGACTGGCTACACTGTGGCCAGCGGCCGGTGCCTCATCTCCACCGCCACCAACGGTGGCAAGGATGTCATCCTGGTGCAGCTAGGCACGAAGACCAAATACATCTGGGATGACGCACGCCTGATGATGACCTGGGGACTCCAACGCGCCCGGGGACGCTTCGGCGTGGCGTCCAGCTGGCAGCGCTGAAAATCAACGGAATTTTCTGGAGCCATCAGTTGCGGCTCAGTGTGCCTGAAGCATCATCCCTTCCACCATGCCCGCTGTTTCGCTCGTCTGCCCCCACTGCG
>JBJONJ010000189.1:0-3103 GCA_046051905.1 Verrucomicrobiota bacterium | reverse complement strand
ATTCTCCAACTATCGCACACGCATCCTCTTTCACTGCGGTAGGCTCGACCTCAAACCCGATCCAATCCACTAAAACCCGCGAAGAACCCATTTCTTGAGGGGGCGCGGAAAGGTGTGGTGTCGTAGGTGAGCACCACGAATTCTTTGCCATCTGCGCGGTCCACGAGACTGCATGTCGGAAGAACGCTCAGAAAAAGTCGCCGCGCTTGCAAACGAGCTTTTGCGCAAACGTGCCGCGTGACTGCCCGTTGTCCGTTGCCCAACAAATCACTCAGTTGAAGCTCACGAACTTTCTCGGGCAATTCACCTTATTCATCCAGGCGGTTAGGGAGGGTGTGCATTGGCCATGAGCGGTTGGTCTTCATGATTTTTTGCGACGAATTAATTTCGGTATAATTCGGAAAGCGAGCTTCCGTCCATGTTTTTTCCAGGACGCTGTTTATTGACAGATCATGGATGTATTCGAGACCGGACTTCGCGAATACACTTACTTCGAGAGTTAAACGATAGAAAACAAAACGGATAGGGCGAAGAGCAAAGAGACGCTTTTTCCTCTTCGCAGGCCTTGGGGTGGTTCTTCGCTCTACGCCACCTCACCGAAACACCAGCACGGACTTCTGTTGCCCGTCCACGAAGGTGGCGGGCATCTGGATGGCTCGGTGGAGGAGCTTTAAGTATTGGGCGCAGGGGATTTCGCGGCCGCCGAACATGGCGAGGTGGGGGGTGGTCCACTGGGTGTCGTGAACGATGAAGCCGCGCTCGTGCAGGCGGCGCTGGAGGCAGGTGAGGGCCACTTTGGAGGCCTGCGTCTCGCCGAAAAATAGCGTGGCAAATCGTTCGCGACGATGCCTTCTGATTATTACCGTCGGCGAGCAGGCCGCGCTCGAAGCGGTGCATCCAAGTAAAGTTTTTGGTTCTTCGTAGCAGTCCCTCGTTTCCGCCAACTCGCTGAAAAAGCCATGGCCACTAGTCGCATCACCTGCGTGACCAGCGCCACGGTCCCGTAAACCAGCAGCGGCGTGACGATCGCGTGGTCAATGCTTACGCGGCACGCCTGCCAGGATCCGCCGTGGTGGCGGTGCGGAAATCGGCAGGCCGTCCCGCGACATCCGCCATCGCCTGCTCGCTGTAGCCTTTCACCACGCGATAGATGATGCGATCAAAGAAGTGGTCGAGTCTTTTGAGGAACTCCTGCTCGGCATAGAGCTCCAAGGCGTTCATTTCGAGATGTTGTTCCCGGGCGTGATCGAGGATGGTGCGCTTCAGGAGATGCAGCTTGTAAACCACCTCGTGCAGCGGGAAGCCATCCTGATGACGCGCACGGCCCAGCGTCTCGTAGCGGCGGTCCAGCAGACCATCGTCCTGCCCTTCAAGCCACTGGCCGAGATTGGCCAGCAGATCGCGGGCCCGGGCGCACAGCTCGTCGTCGGTGAGCGATTTGTAGTTGGGCGTTTCGGGATCCTGCTGCACGCGGCGGACGGCCTGCTCGGCAATCCTGTGGCAGTCTTTTTCCACCAGTTTGATCATGCGATGTTCGGTTGTCATGGTTTTTGGGGTTGAATCACAAGGCAGGCGGGCGAGCCGCGCATGAGATCAAACGCGCTTCCCGCAATCCACGCTCTCAGAAAGCCGATGATCGACCGCAGGGAGGCCGGATGGTCAGCCCTCAGCCGTCGGCTGAGGACTGACCGGAACGAGAGGCCTCCAACTGCCGCCAAAAAAACGCGGAGCCGGGATGACCGGCTCCGCGTGTGGAGAATATCGAGGTGGGAAGGCGGAGGCTTACTTCGTCTTGTTCGCCTTGTCGTATTTCACTTTGCACTTCGGGCAGCAGAAATAGACCGTTTTGCCATCGGCGGTCTTGCTCTTGACGTTTTCGTCCACGTCCTTGCCGCTGATGGGGCATTTCTCGGCGGCGAAGGTGGCGGAAGCGAAGGCCAGGGTGGCGAGGGTAAGGAGGGTTTTCATGGGGTGGAGAGGAGGTGAGGGTGGGTTAAAATGCCCGGCACGGGCAGCGGCTTGAACGTGGCGAGGATGGAAATTCTTCAAGCGGGTGTTTAGCGTGCCCGCCATGCGGCATTTCGGAAGCAAGACTTGCCGCCTGGGACGGCTTCGTGGTAGTCTCCCACCATGAAATGCTTCCCTGGCATCTTTCTGGGCTTCACGACGCTGGCCATGGCGCAGATCGCCACGCCCACCACGCCGACGAAGTTTGGCAAACGCGGTGTTTCCGGCGGAGCAAGCACGGGCAATGCCTCCGTGAATGCCAGCACCTCTCCCGCCGAGGCAACGGCCCGCATCACAAGCCACTACTCCTTTGGCGAGTCACGCCAGTGGAAGAGCACGGACGGCCGCTCGCTGGTTGGAAAGATGATCGCTTTTGAGGATGCGATGATCGAGGTGAAACGCCCGACCGCCGCGGAGGCTCAATCGGCAGTCATAGCCGCTCCGGCACCGAAACCGCCGGAGAAGTTCACCCTGCTCCGCGAGGGCAAAATCCGCCTGCTGGTGAACAACAAGCCCTACGAGGTGCCGTTGGAGAAGCTGGGCGCGGAAGATCAGGCCTTCGCCAGGCAGGTGGAGGCCACGGTGAACCCCAAGTGAGGGACTGGGAATGTTCCAAGTTTCAAGTTCCATGGCATCTGGAACATGAAACTTGAAACGGCTACCCCACTTGACCTGACCGCTCTTCGCTGCTCTCGCTAAGCACACCTCCCGATGACTGCCCGCGACCTCCTCACCCTCACGAAATTCCGCCTCAGTGCGCTCGTGATCGTGACCACCTTGGTCGGCTTCTGGCTCCGGGCACCGCGGCCGCTCGACCTGTGGCTGCTGGTTCACACGATCCTCGGCAGCACGCTGGCCGCCTTCGGCGCGGCGGTTTTCAACCAGCTCATGGAGATCGAGCCGGACAGCCGTATGCAGCGCACGGCGGACCGCCCGCTGCCCTCCGGCCGAGTGAGTCCTTCCGCGGCCTTTGGCTTGGGATGGTTTCTCAGTGCCGTGGCGCTCATCCACCTCGCCAATCGCGTGAATGTGGAGGCGGCGGCACTCACCGCGGCCACGCTGGCGGTGTACCTCTTCATCTACACGCCGCTGAAGC
>JBJONJ010000188.1:0-6364 GCA_046051905.1 Verrucomicrobiota bacterium | reverse complement strand
GTGCTTGCCGCTGCGCAGATTCCTCTCCATCTTTGAGGCACCATGAAACACATTGCCGCCCTTTTTGCCCTGGTCGCCGTCTTTGCCGTTCAAACCATGGCTGGGGACGCGAAGCACACTTACATCGGTGACATCACCGGTGTCGTTTGCGCCGCTTGCAAAGCCCATGTCTCCGAGACGCTCACCGCCAAGCTCCCCGGCGTGGAAAAGATCGACATTACCAAGGGTGAAAAAGAAGGCGTGAACACCATCACGATCGTTGCCAAGCAAGCCGACGTCACCAAAGACACCGCGATGGCCGCTCTGGGTGACCTCGCCAAGAATTATCAGATCACCTCGCTGACGAAGAAGCCGTGATCTACGCCTCGCGGCGGCGCAGGCCGATCCAGGCGAGGATGAGGCCGATCAGGAAATGAAGCACGAGCATGCCGGAGGCGATGTCCGGCGTGGCGAACCAAGTGCCGACGAAGGTCGTGATGGCCGGGAAGACGGCGTCCTGCTTCATCGTGTCGATGATACCGGACCAGCCGTAGTGCGCGGTGATGAAGGGATGCACGAGGTGGCCGAGGAGACGCGGGAAACCGAGGAGCGCCCCGCTGAACAGAATGTTCACACATAGCAGGGTGAGGCAGGCACTGTGGGCGCGGCCGGCATTCGAAGCGTTTGCGGAGATGCCCAGGCAGAGCGAGGCAAAGGCGACGCCGGTGAGCGCGGGAAGGATCAGCCGCATGCCACCGTCTCCCGGCAGCCCGCCGGTGACGAGCTCCATGAAGATGCCCATCCAGAAGCTTTGCAGCAGCGAGATGGGAAGGACGAAAAGCAAGGCGGCGAGCAGTGCGGCCGCCGGGCGCACACCGGCCACGCGTTCACGTCCAAGAATGGTTTTCGTGGAGGCAAATTCACGCGAGGACAGGCGCAGGCTCATGAAGAGAACGAGCAGGACCATGACAAAGTAAATCATGGTGGTGGTATAAGCCGCCGCCCACAGCTCCGCGCCGGGTTTGAAGTGCCGAAGGTTGGGCTGGACGAGCAACCAGGCGATGACGGGAGCGCCAAGAAGAAGCCCCAGATGCGTGATCCACTCGCGGCGCACACGGCGCATGAGGGTCCAGCGTCGCTTCATGAGATGCGTGGCCTGGGCAAGAAGGCCGGGCAGCGGGAGGATGGGGTGGGTTTCATCCTCCGCGGGCTTTTTCTCCTTCTCCTCGGCCTCGGCGGCCTGCTGTTTCATGACGACGGTTTTGTCGAGGTCGTTGGTTTCCTCCTCGGCCGCGGAGAGTTCCTCTGGCGTGGCGCCGAGCTTGAAGGCGGCGTAATACGAATCGTGATGGCGCAGCCACGAGTCCCCCCAGCGCTGCGCAGGACGTTTGGCGAGGCGGGAATAGACCTCGTCATAGGTGGGCACGGTGAAGTAGTGCGGAAGAGCCTTGGCCGGGCCATGAAAGCACACGTAGCCCTCGTGCAACACGAGCGTGGTGTCGTAGGCGGTGAGGTTCGCGAGGCTGTCTGTGGCATGAATGACGATGCGGCCAGGGAGATCGGCGGCCACGAGACGGAGCAGCGCCTCCATTTCACGCTCGGAGCGCACATCGAGGCCGTGCGTGAAATCGTCACACAGTACGAGCACCGGATCAGAGACGAGCGCGAGGCCGAGTTTCAGCCGCCGGCGCTGGGCGAGGGGCAGGGGACCGACGCGCTCCGAGGCAATGTTTTCCAAACCGACCACCACCAGGATGTGGGATACCTTGGAGACGATCTGATCGCGGGAGAGCCCCGCGCCGCGTAGCATCAGGGCGCTCATGAGGCTCTCGCGGACGGTGAGATGCGGGTGGAGGCAGTCGTCGTGAGGAGTCACCCAGCCAAGTTCGTTCGGGTGCAGCGGCTTCGAGATCAAATCGCGACCTTTCAAGGTGATGGAGCCACCGGTGGCTTCCGCGAGCCCGGCGAGGATGTTTAAAAGCGTGGTCTTGCCGCTGGCGGTCGGGCCGATCAAGGCCAGCAGATGGCCGCCGGGCACGGAGAAGCTCACTTGCTCCAGCACGTTGAGCGGGTCCTTGCCTTTGCGGGTGATGACGTGGGCGAGCGCGTTGATTTCCAGCATGGTGCTGCCTTGTACACGCTGGCTCTGCCGGGCGCAAGACCTACCACAGCCCCCACTACGGCCCGTCTTTGCCTCTCGACATCTGCGCGGCTCTGCGGTGTAATGACTGCCCACCCGCATGCCGACACCTGCTGCACGCCCCGCTCCGGAAATCCGCGACCATGAGACGCTCCGTCTGATCGGTCGCGGGGCCTTTGGCGAGGTGTGGCTGGCCCGGAGCGTCACCGGGGCGCTGCGAGCGGTGAAGGTCGTGTGGCGCGAGGACTACGACCGGCCGGATTCCTTCGAGAGGGAGTTCGAGGCCATCAAGCGTTACGAGCCGATCTCCCGCCGACACGAGGGCCTCGTGCCGATCCTTCAGGTGGGCCGCAACTCGCAGGAGGGCTTCTATTACTATGTCATGGAGCTCGCCGACGATCTCGAAAAGGGCCGTGAGATCGACGCTGACACTTACAAGCCCCACACCCTGGGCCTGCAGATGCGCCGGGACAAACGTGTGGGTGCCGAGCGCTGCATCTCGCTTGGTGTCAACATTGCCGAGGGGCTCGACTACCTGCATCGCAACCAGCTCATCCATCGTGACGTCAAACCCTCGAACCTCATTTTCATCGATGGGAAGTGCCGCCTGGCGGACATCGGTCTCGTGGCGCTGCTCGGCCAGCGCAGTTTCGTGGGCACGGAAGGGTTTGTGGCACCTGAGGGACCTGGGTCGGCCGCCTCGGACATTTTCTCCCTTGGCATGGTGCTTTACGAGGCCAGCACCGGGAAAGACCGCCTCGACTTCCCAGACCTGCCGTCCTGCACCGAGACCGGTGACAGCCTCACGGTGTGGCGTCGCCTGCACGATGTGATCTGCACCGCCTGTGCTCCGCAGGCGAAGGACCGCTTTGTGAACGCCAATGAGATGGCGCTCGCTTTGAAGGGCCAGCCGCTGCCCTCCAGCCGGAAGGCCCTATGGACTTACGGCCTCTTCGCGGCGGCCATCGTCGCTTTGATCGGGGGCGCGGCGGGCATGTGGATCGCTCAAAAGCAGCGTGCAGCCAGCATCGTGGCCATGAAGCAAAGCCAGCCGCGCATGCGCATCGTGACCACTCCGCCCGGTGCGTCTGTGTTTGCCGGTCAGGAAAAGCTCGGCGTCACACCGCTGGATCTCAATCCCGCCGAGGGTGTGCCGGTCATCTACCAGCTCATGATGCCCGGCTACAAGCAGGAGGAGATCGAGCATACCGTGCGCGATGGCGAGCCAGAGGTCTTCGATTTGAAGCTGGAAGCCACTCGCCTGCCGCAGAAGGGCGAGCGCTGGGTGAACAGTCTCGGCATGGCCTTCAAGCCCGCCGCCGGAGGCCACATCAGCATGGAGCCTGTGGAAATGAAATACTTCCGCCGTTTCCTCGATGCGGGAAACCGTTCCTTTGAAGGCAAGGTCGTGCGCTCGCAGCCGGGCAAGGACAAGGAGAGCGCCTACATCGTCGTCGTGCCCGTCGGCGATGCCGAGGCCTTTCGCTACTGGCTCACCGAGCAGGATCGTGACGGCTCCTTCCTCAGTCAGGAGCATCACTACGTCGTCGAGCCTTTCTACTTTGTCGAAAGCGGCCAGCCCGAGGCCGCGGAGATGCCGGATGACGACCGCGACGATGAAAACGCCGACGACGGTGACAAAAACTGGCAGGCCTTTTACCTCCGCGTCGAGCGCCAGACCTACGGCAGCGTCATCGTGCGCAGCCAGCCGGAAAAAGTCCGCGTATACATGCACGAGCAGCTTCTCGGAGAGACCCCGCTGGAGCTTCCCCGCGTGCGCACCGGCCCCTTCGAGGTCGAGCTGCGCGGCGAGGGCTTTGCTGATGTCGTGCTCGAGGGCGAGGTGAGGGAGGGCGAGCAGATCGAGCTCTTCAACGACATGCAGACACGCAAAGCGGTGAACTTTGGTCGCGAGTGGAGCGCCAACAGCCTCGGCATGCGCATGGTGCCCCTGAACGACAACTTGATGATGTCCGCCTGGGAGACCCGTCATCGGGACTACCTCGAATACGCCCGCGCCGCCAACGCTCGCAAGCCCGGCAAGATGGACGATGCCGGCGGCGGCAACAAAGCCGTCAACCTGCCCGTCGTCGGCGTCGATCGCGAGGAGGCCCGCACCTTCTGCCGCTGGCTGACCGAGCGTGAACGCAATGCCGGTCTCATCGGGCCCAAGGATGAGTACCGCCTGCCCACCGATGAAGAATGGAGCCGTGCCGTCGGGCTGCCGCCGGAGCGCGGTACTACCCCGGCTGAACGAAATGGTCGCATTCGCGGAGTCTATCCCTGGGGCTACGAGTGGCCGCCACCCAATAACGTGGACAACCTCGCCGACCCGATTGCAGGTCGTAAAGCCAGCCTCGACCACTTCATCGCCGGCTATGAGGATAAATCGCCCTTCCTCGCCAGCGTCGCCATCCTGCCTCCGAACCGCGAAGGGATTTGCGGTCTCGCTGGCAATGTCAGCGAATGGATCGAAACCGACTACGAACCCGCTGCCAAGCCCAAGGAAGGCGAAAAACCCAAATCCGCCGCGGGCACCGTTCGTGGAGGGAACTGGCGCAGCGCCTCCCAAGATGAACTCCAGGCCTCCTCCCGCCAAAACATGCCTGCCGACTCACGCCGCAACACCATCGGCTTCCGCGTCGTTCTCGCTCGGGGCAAGTGATCGATCTCATCGCGAGCACATCGTTGACAATTTTCGCACCACCGCCAGTCTAGCGCCGCTTTAGCCGACGCGGGTGTAGCTCAATGGTAGAGCGGGTGCTTCCCAAGCATCATACGAGGGTTCGATTCCCTTCACCCGCTCCATGTTTTTCATGTGGATGACCGGTGGTGAAGCAACGGTTCGGCACTCAGGCATTGTCACCAGCAGGGTGGGGGCAATTTTTTGACAGGAGTCCTCCGGCAGCGGCCATCACGATGGATGGTGCCTTCGCATCGGCCCAAGCAAAAGGGACGCTCGAAAGCGTCCCTTTTGAAGTAGGTGTATCTTCCAGCCGAGAATTAGCGGGAGTAGAGTTCGACGACGAGCTGCTCGTTCGCGATAGGGGCGATCTCCTCGCGCACGGGGGCGCGGTTGACGGTGCCCTTCATGGCGTCGCGATCGACGGTCATCCAATCCGAGGTGGGCGAGCCAGCGGTCATTTCGAGGAACTTGCTGACGAGCTGCTGGGAGCGCGGGGCAGCCTTCACGGCAACCACGTCACCCGCCTTGCACTGGTAGCTGGCGATATTCACGACTTTGCCGTTCACCGTGATGTGGCGGTGAGAAACGAGCTGGCGAGAGGCGAAACGAGTGTTCGCGAAACCCATGCGGTAGCAAACGTTGTCGAGACGGAGCTCGAGCATCTGAAGCAGGATTTCACCGGTCACGCCCTTGCGACGTTGGGCCTCGGCGAAGAAGCGACGGAACTGCTTTTCGAGCACGCCATATTGGAAGCGGAGCTTCTGCTTCTCGATGAGGGCGGTGCCGTATTCGGAAGTCTTGCGGCGGGTGTTGCGAGCACCGTGCTGTCCCGGGGGGAAATTGCGCAGTTCGAGGGCTTTGGAGGGGCCAAAAAGCGCGACGCCGAAGCGGCGGGCGATTTTTTCACGAGGACCAGTGTAGCGAGCCATGAGTCAGATTTGGGGGGAGAAGAATTCAGATTAAACGCGGCGGGACTGCGGCGGACGGCAGCCGTTGTGCGGGATAGGAGTGACGTCCTTGATGGCGGTCACTTCGATGCCGAGGGCCTGTACCGCACGCACAGCGGATTCACGGCCGGAGCCCGGGCCATTGAGGCGTACTTCAGCTTCGCGGAGGCCATGGCCCATTGCCTGGCGGCAGGCGTCCTGAGCGACGACCTGGGCGGCATAGGCAGTGCCTTTACGGGAGCCGCGGAAGCCCATCTTGCCGGAGGAGGAGGAGCCGATCTTGGCTCCTGTGCGGTCGGTCACGGTGACGATGGTGTTGTTGAAGGTCGCTTTGACGTGGACGATGCCCGCCGAGATGTTTTTGGAACCCTTGGCCTTGATGACCTTGGCGGCTCCTTCTTCCTCACCACCGATCTCGGCCCAGATGCTCTGGGACACTTGGCGGTCGCCGCTGGTGGGTTGTTTGTCAGCCGCAGGGGCGGCGGGGGCCGGAGCAGGGGCAGCAGGAGAGGCGGCCGTGGCTTCAGCAGGGGATGCCGGGATGGTTTCGTCAGCCATGATAGGTAAAGTGCTTCGCTTTGGAGATTACTTGGATGCCTTCTGCGCGCCGAC
>JBJONJ010000187.1:0-24290 GCA_046051905.1 Verrucomicrobiota bacterium | reverse complement strand
ATGTATTCGTGGCCTTTTTCGATCTCGGGATCGTGCAGCGGAAGGCTGCGGCTGATGCCATCGGCGAGGGCGAATTTGTCGATCTTGCCGTCGCTGTCGCAGGTGATGTCGGAGAGCACGGCGTTGCGCGTGGGCTTCTCCTTGAGGCGATGAATGGGCATGACGGGGAAGATCTGGTCGATGGCCCAGAGGTCAGGGAGGCTCTGGAAGACGCTGAAGTTCCCGTAGTAGTAGTCAGTGAGGATGGTGTCGAGGCGCTCCATCTGGGAGCCGTCGTGCTCGCACTTCTCCCGCATGTCGGAGACCCACTTCAAAATGTCCCAGTAGAGCTCCTCGCCGTGCGCACGCTCGCGGAGGTTCACTTTGCCGTAGTTGAACTCGCTGCGGAGCTTGTCGCGATAATAGACGGCGTCGTTGTAGATCTCCTGCAAGCGGTCGCGGCCGGTCTTGGCGGCGTTGCGGGTGCTTTCGACACGCAGTTCGTGAAGGTTGCGCAGCAGGGCGGGGGAATCCTTGTTGATCTGGATCTCGCTGATGTCCGAGCGGGACTCAAAGCGGTTGATGTCGAGGATGTTGATCACCAGCACGCTGTAGTAGGCCACGATGGCGCGGCCGGACTCGGTGATGATGTCTGGATGCGGCACGCCAGCCTCGGCGGTGACCTCGGTGATTGCCTCGATGACGTCGGCGCAGTATTCCTTCGTGCCGTAGTTGCTGCTGGCGGCGCTGGCGCCTTTTTGACCGTCGTAGCTGATGGCGAGACCGCCGCCGAGGTCGAGGATGCCCATGCGGGCGCCTTCTTGGACAAGACCGCAATAGACCCGTGTGGCCTCCGTGACGGCCTGGCGGATGGCGCGGATGTTCGGAATCTGCGAGCCCTGGTGGTAGTGCAGCATGCGCAGGCAGTCGAGCATGCCCTGCTCACGCAGGTGATCGACGACGTGCATGAGCTGGGAGATGTTCAAACCGAAGACGCTGGAGTCACCACCGCTGCCGCTCCAGTGGCCGGCGCTCTCGGCGCTGAGGCGGAAACGCACGCCGAGGGTGGGACGCACCCCCATCTTCTTCGAGCGTTCGAGGATCAAATCGAGCTCGGTGGGCATCTCGAGCACGAGGATGACCTGCAGGCCCATCTTTTGCGCATACAGCGCCAGATCGATGAACTCCTCGTCTTTGTAGCCATTGCAGACGATGTAGGCCTGCGGGTCGTGCATGTAGGCCAGCGCGGCGATGAGCTCCGGCTTGCTGCCGGCCTCGAGGCCGTAGTGATACTTGCGGCCGTAGCGGGTGATCTCCTCGATCACCTCCTGCTGCTGGTTCACCTTGATCGGATACACGCCGCGATAGACGCCCTGGTACTTGCCTTCCGCGATGGCGGAGGCAAAGCCCTCGTTCAGCTCGTCGATGCGGCCGCGGAGCAAATCACCGAAACGGATGAGCAGCGGAAGCTGTGTGCCGCGCTCCCGCAGATCACGCACGATGCCGGCGAGTGACACGGGTTTCGTCTTGATCTTGTCCTTGAGATTCACCACCACCTCGCCGCTCTTCGAGATGTCAAAGTAGCTATGACCCCACTCGCGGATGCCGTAAAGATCAGCGGATTCGTCGATGGACCAGGCGGGTGCTTTCATTTCGGTGGGGCTTGCGGTGCGGGTTCGGATTGGGGGCGGCGATTATCAGGTCGATTTGCGAAATGCAAAGCGACATCTCAGGCTTTGCGCCGGGCGGCGAAAGGCAGGTGCAGCAGCGAGTAAACGGCCAGCCCGAGCAACATGGCGGAGACATTGTGCCAGGGCACAGGGCCGAGATGATCGAAGAGGCTGGCCTGCGGCGGTTTTTGGCACTGGAAGGCGTAGTTCGTGCCGAGAGCGAGATTCACCAGCGCCGTTACGGCATACCAGCCGAGCGAAAAGCTCATCACCCGCCGCACCGCGCCCGCCTGCGGCCGCTGCCGCATGGCGCTGACGACATAAAGCGAGGTCACCGGCACGCCGCCGTGCAGCGCGAAGAACAGAAAGAAGCGCGGATCGGGGAACTCATAAGTCAACGCCGGTGTGAGCAAGCCCTGCAGCGTGCCGGCGATACCGAAGAAATACACCACCTCGCACCAGAACGACCGTCGCGTCCACAAGGCCAGTCCGCCCGCGATGGCGGCGATGTCACAGTATTGCAGCGGTAGCATCGTCTGAGCCGTGAGCGATCCCCACAAGCCATGAATGACGAGCCCCGAAGGGTAGATCGCCAGCAGCAGCGAGCCCAGCGCCCGCTCCGCGAGGCTGGCGAAGCGTGTGCGAGTCAGCACCAGCATGAGCACCATCACCGCTATGACGATGGCGAGGACGATTTGATGCGAGGTGCCCCAAGGATGAAAAGCAGGCGTGGCAAGCGGCATGGCGGAGCATACGCGGCTCTTGCACGTGTCAGGCGCTTTGTGCGAGAGTCTCTGCATGGCGGACATCAACAAGCATCAGGCAGGCAGCGCGGCGGCGGGGCTCGGTGGTGGTTGCGTGGCGTTGTTTGGATCGATCTTCATCTTTGCGGGACTGGCCATCGGAGTGTTCCTCTACTTCCCGGCGATTCTCGATTGGTGGCAGGTGCGCTCGTGGGAGGAGGTGCCATGCCGCATCGAGTCCGCGGACGTGCGCGTGGCCCACGGCGAGGACAGCACGACCTACGAGGCGCAGGCGGCCTACAGCTATCAGTATGAGGGTCAAAGCTTTCGCGGCGAACGAGTCGGCCTGATGGGTGGTAGCGACAACTTTGGCGACTTCCAGCAGCGTCGCGCCGACGAGCTGCGCACGGCTCGTGATGAGCAACGCATGATGCGCTGCTTCGTGAACCCGCAGAATCCTTCCGAGTCCGTTTTGTTCCCCGATCTGCGCTGGGGGCTGCTGCTCTTGATGTCGCTCTTTCCCACGCTGTTTCCGCTGGCAGGCGGTTTTGTGGCCTTTGGCTGCCTCGCGATGGCTCGCGAGGCAGCGGGCATGATCGCACGACAGCGGAAGATGCCAGATGCACCGTGGAAATGGAAATCTGAATGGGCGGGCGAGGCCATCACGGCGAGTCGCGATGGCGTGCTGGCCCTGCTGGCGCTCGCGGGATGGATCCTGCTCGTGCAGACACCGCTCACTGCGGCGGTGATCGTGAGCGGATCGCTGGCGGAGTCGCTTCTGGCTTTGTTCGCGTTCTTGCCATCGGCGATTGCCATCTTCCCGTTGAAGGCCGTGCTGCGTCGTTTGCGGCTGCGGCGCATCCTTGGAAAAGTCAGCCTCATGCCGCAAACATGGCCGCTGCGCCCGGGCGAGGTGCTGGAAGGGCGTTTGCGCTTCTCACAAACACTCAGCCCCACGCTGCCGCTCGCCGTGCGCGTGAAGGCGATTCGCAAAGTCACTCGCGGCAGCGGTAAAAACTCCTCCACGAGCGAAGAGACCTTGTGGGAGCATACCGAGACACTTTCTGCTTCCGAGGCGCAGCATGATGATCGCGGTTGTGCCCTGCCTTTGCGCATCGAATTGACGCCGGACGCGCCCGGAACGGATGTGAAGCCGCTCATGCATGTCTCCCATGAACGCAGCGAGAACCTTTGGACCCTCGAAGTGCTCGCTGGGGACCAACCCACGCCGGTGAAGCTGCCGCTGCCCGTTTTCGGCGAGGCCAGCCAGGAGGTCCGCGAAGCCACGAAACGCCCGCTCGTCACCGAAACGACCACCGAGCAGCTTCAGGCCCGTCTGCAAACCACCGGCGTGAAGGTGGACTTCGATGCCGAGGGCATCCCGCGGAGCTTTGAATGCCCTCCGGGCCGCAATCGTTCCCTTGCCATCTTCCTGCTCTTCTTCGGCGCGATCTGGTTTGGGGCCATGCTCATGATTTTCATCCAGGATGCGCCTTTCATCTTCCGCCTCGTCTGGGGCCTCAGCGCCCCGGCGATCCTGCTTTTCGCGTTTTACCTGCTCATCCACCATCGCCGCGTCGATGTCGCCGAGGCGCTGCGCATCGTGAATCGCGCCGGGCCGTTCTGGACAAAGACGGAAACCTTCGAGCCTCGCCACGTCGTGCAGTTCATCCACGACAACTACATGCGCTCCGGCAACACCCACCTCTACCGCGTCCGCGCCGAGACGACCTTCGGCAAGAAGATCACCCTCGTCGATGGCATCACCGAGGAGGCGACTGCTGAAAAGCTCATCGAGCGGCTCACGCAGTGGAAAAAGGGGGCGGAGTGAGATTCCATGAGCGCTGGCCGCATTGACGTCATCCCGGGCGGAGCGCAGAGTGAGCAGATGATGCATGCATCGAGAGACGCTGGAGCACCTTCGGCGAAGAAGAGTCGGCCAAGGCGTTGCCTTCGCTGGCTGCCCTTCGTCCTGCTGGGCTTCGCCCTTCCTCATCCCGCCCATGGGCATCCGGCGGATCAGAGCGAAATGGAGGTGAAACCCGCTCCGCATGCGCTGGAAGTGCGGTTCACGTTCAATCTGCTCACGGTGACCAAATGCGTGCGCATCGACACGGATGGCGATGGGAAGCTGAGCGTGGGCGAGTTGAAGGCGGCGGAGCCGGTTTTCACGAAGTATCTGAACGAGCACATCCGGCTGGAGGTGAACCAAAAGAAGGCCGCGTGGGGCGGGCAGGCCGAGTTCAAGTATCTGTGGCCGAATTTCACGAAAACACCGCCGATGCTGGAGATCGAGTATGCGGCGCGGAATGTCGATGTGACCTTCGTTTTGCCGCAGAAGGCGCTGCTGGAGGATTTCTGGATCGCGTTCGAGATTTTCGAGCAGACGGGGCCGCTGCAAACCATCCGCGGCATCTTCCGGCAGGATGAGAATGTGCTGGAGGTGCCCTTTAGCTTTCAGGAGCCGGAGTACACCTACGACACCGGCTTTGCGGAGGACCCCTTTGTGCAGGCGGCGGAGCAAAAGGCGGCCGAGACTCCTGCGAGTAATGCCATGCCGAAATGGCCGTGGGGCCTCGCGGGGCTGCTGCTGATGGTCGCCGTGCTTGTTTGGCGGCTCAGTAAAGCAGGAAGCTGATCTCGCTGTCCGTCAGCTGCGAGCTGTCCTCCACCGCGAGGAGGGCCTCGGTATGCAGGGAGCTTTCCCAGGCAGCCTCGGTCTCGGCCGGCAGAGGCGATTCGTCAAAAACGGCAGGCGAGGGCTCCACCGGAGCCTTCACGATCATGACCGGCTGGTCCGGTTGCATGAAGACAAAGGCCAGCACGAGAGCAGCCACCGCTCCTCCCGCAACGCTGAGACCACCGAGCGCGGTGTTTTCCTCCCACCAGGCTCGCAGGGAGGCCAGCCAGCCGCGGTCCTGCGGGGTCTGGCGGGCCAGGCGGACGACATTTTGGGTGAAATTCGGGCGCACCTCGACGTCCCGGGCCTGCCCGAGCAGTTGGCGGAGGGGGTCTTGAGGTGAAAAGGGTTCCATGACGTTTCAAAAAACCTCCGGACAGGCCCGAAGTTGCAAAAAATCTCAACCGGGAGGCCACTCCAGGCTGCGACCGGCCAGCAGATGCACATGCAGGTGGGGCACGGTCTCTCCGGCATCGCGCCCGTGGTTGATGACCAGCCGGAAGCCTTTGTCCCGCGACTTGATGTCCAGCTTGTCCGCGATTTTGCCTGCGGCGAGCAGCAGCGCTCCGAGCGTGGCCTGATCCTCTGGCACGGCCTCGCCCACGCGGGGGATCACCTTCTTCGGCACGATGAGGATGTGCGTGGGTGCCTGCGGATTGATGTCATTGAAAGCGGCGACGAGGTCGTCCTCATACACGAGGGGCGCGGGGATCTCGCGGTCGATGATTTTTTGGAAAATGGTCTTTTCGCTCATGCGGCGTCCAGTCTAGCCGGGTTGGCTGCTCTGGCAATGCTCACGGGCAAAGGGGGAGTCGTTCAAGGCTCCACCAGCTCCGCAAGCTCGCGAAGCACCGTGGTGGCATAGGTGCCGCGAGGGAGATCGAAGCGGAGCTGAAAATCGCCATCCGGCAGGGCGATGAGCGAGGGATTGATCGGGCGCAGCCGGATCACGCGTCGTTCCTGCCTCAAACCGGCGGCTTCGAGCCCAGCGGTGAGTTCGGGGTAGAGCGAGGCCACCTGCTGCTCTCGAAGACGCACCTCTCCGGCGCTGTGAAGCTCGCCACAGCCCCACAGCGGCGCGGTGAGCTCCAGTTTGCCTTGCCTGAATCGCTGCTCCTCATCGCCACGTTGGTTGTTGATGAGGAGGATAGTGCCGTTGTCGGGGAAGCCATACACCTCACCCGGCAGCACATACTCCCACAGGCCTTTTTCAATGCGCTCCTCGACCACCGCATTGAAAAGAAAGCTCCGCGCACTGGAAAGCAGCAAGCCACGCAGCAGCCGATCCCCCGGCGTGAACTCTCCGCGGAACATAGCGAGCGCCTTTTCGACGTTGCGGCCTTCATTACCGAAGCGTTGTTCGCCGAAGTAGTTCGGCACGCCTTCTTTCGTGATGGTTTGCCATCGACACTGTGCTGCGGCGAAGTCGAAGGATGGCTCGCGCAGCCGGATCGTGAAGCGATTGCCGAAATGGATGCCGCGGCGGAGCTTGCGGCTGTTTCGCGTGATGCGCAGCACGCGGAGACCTTCGGATTCGAGTGCCGCGGGCTCGGGCGAAGGCTGGCCCGGCATGTGCAGGCTGAACCACTGCCGCGTCACGGCATGGCGGTCCTTCAGGCCGCAATGACTGACCAGCCTGCGCCGCAGACCGAGTGCATCCGCGAGCCGTGCGCCGGCCTCGTTGCTGTCGAGGTCACGCTTTTCCACCCACACGAGGCAGTGCTCACCCATGCCGGAAGGCTCAAAGCCGAGCAACTCCTCCACGACGAAGTCCTCCGGCTGCACCTTGAATCGAGCACGGCCAAGCGGGCCTCCGTGATAATAGGGTGGGGCAGGCAGGTCGATTTCCATGAAGCCGCAGGCTAGCCCTGACGCGCGTTTTTGCCTCTCAAATTCCTGGATCGCCGCCACCTGGGTTAAGAGACAGCGGCACATCTGCTTTGACGCGGAAGAAGAGATGGCTGGAGGATGGCCCGCCGAGGGAGAGGGCCGCGCTGCCACCTGTCTGCGTGCTGCCGACTTGCGTCCACGTCTGCAAATCGCTGCTGCACCAGATGGTGAAGCTGCGGCGGGCGCTGCCGGTCCAGTCGAGGTCGATGTTTCCGGTGAGCGGATCGAATTGGAAATCGGTGACGGAGAAGCGGCTGCCGGGGCTGAAGGGATTCGTGTCCGCGAGGTATTCATCGCGGTCGCTAATGCCATCGCCATCGAAATCGCTGTTCGAGCTGACGCCGAGCAGACTGAGATTCGAGCCAAAACCGGCCGCGGCGGCCCGTTCGAGCTCCCACGAGTCGGCGATGCCATCGCCGGTGCCGCCACCAGCGAGCACATCGAGGTCCGCACCGGGATGCAGGCGTGTTTTCACGCCCGCGAGGTTGATCCAGCCACAGTTCGCCGAGTAGGCGTAGCCACTGAAAGCACCGGAGGTGAGGTCCACACGAGGTGGCGCGGCGATGGTGGGATCAAAGTAGATCCAGCCAATGTTCGCCCCATACGCGTAGCCGCTCAAAGCGCCCGCACCATTGTGGTTCACCCCGATGTCACCACCCGTCTGCGAATAGCCGGACGTGGTGGAGGGTGTGCCATCGCCGAGATCGATCCAGCCGACATTGGCGCTGTAAACCCGGCCATGCAGCATCGTCGTCTCGATCACTGGCGCATCGACGGCGAGCGGATTCGTGCGCCAGTTCAGCCAGCCAAAATTTGCCGCGTAGGTGAAGCGGTTCGCCGGTGAAATGGTGCTCACGACCGGTTCGGCGAGCACGAGGCAGCTTGAATAACCCGCCTGGATGCTGGTGATGCCTTGCCCAGCCAGCACGCCACTGACATCGACGGCGACGGGTGTGTCGCGGTCGATGGTCGTGGCATCGCCCACGGCCCCCGTCGTGTTGGTTCCCCAGGCGAAGAGATCGCCATCGCTGGTGAGCGCGTAGCTGCTGAAAGTGCCCGCGGAAATGGCGGCCACGGTTTTGCCGGAGAGCACGCCTGTCATGTCCACAGCGACGGGCGAATCCGCCTGCACGGTGGTGGTGGCGTTGCCGAGGGCTTCGGTGTCATCCGCGCCCCAGGCATACACCGTGCCGTCGGAGGCGAGCGCGAGGCTGTGCTGGTAACCGGCGGAGATTTCCGTGATGGTTTTCGTCGCGAGCACGCCCGTCACGTCCACGGCAACGGGGGACAGACGATTGGTGCCCGAGGTGCCATCACCGATCTGGCCGCGATTGTTTACGCCCCAGCCGAAGAGCCTGCCATCGGTGGTTTGCACGATCATCTGACTGCCTCCGACGCGGAGTTTGGAGACCACCTTGCCCAGCAGCACCCCGCTCACGTCCACGGCGGCAGGCACGCGGCTGTTTGACGATGCGCCGTTCCCCAGCGTGCCCGCCGCTCCCCATGTGTACACCTGGCCGGTGGAATCGAGCACGGCGCTCGTGCTCCAGCCGGCCTGGATCTGCACGATGGTTTTGCCGGAAAGCACGCCACTGGTGTCCACGGCGACGGGGACGAGGCTGTCGGAAGTCGAGCCCGTGCCGAGTTCGCCGGCAAAGTTGCTGCCCCAGGCATAGAGCCCGCCATCCGAGGTGAGGGCGAGCGAGTGCTGGTAACCGGCGGCGAGAGCCACGACGGTCTTGCCCAAAAGCGCTCCCGTCATGTCCACGGCGACGGGGTATGGATACGAGGTGGTGCTGTTGTCACCGAGCTGGCCTTCGGTGTTTTCCCCCCAGGCATAGACCTTGCCATCGGAGGTCAGCGCCAATGTGTGGGCGGCCGTGGCGGATGACACGATCGCGGTGATCGTCTTTCCAGAGAGCACGCCGGAGACATCGGTGGCCACGGCGCTGGGACGGTTGGTGTTGCTGCCGTCACCGAGCATCCCGCTGCTGTTGTAACCCCAGCCGTAAGGAGCGGCGGCGGCGTGCATAACGGCCGTGGTAGCGAGGAAAGCGGCCGCGAGCACCGCGTGCAGCGCCGGAGGAGGCAGCAGCCTCGGTGGCGGAGGCAGAGGTGGTGTTTTCGCAGGTGGCGGCAGCGGCGGCCGGCGCACGATGAGAGGTGAAAAAGGATTCATGGCGGTGAGCGGGTGCGTGGTGGGGACGCGGCAGGATCACAGGCCGAGATTGGCGAAGGGATTCACGCCGACGGTGTTCGGTGTCTGCACGGGGGCGAGGCCGTTGGTGCCGGGGGCAGGTTGGATGGGAGCCATCGTGTTGCTGCGCAGCGTGTTGCGGATCACGTTGTTTTGATCGCTGGCCACCTCGATGCCGTGGCGGAGGTTTCCTGAGGCGCTGCACTGGTCGATGGTATTGCCATTGTTGCCGAAAAAGCCGGAGCGCTGGTTGTTGGACGCCACGCAGTTCGAGAGGCGGCATTTGTCGCTGAAGAAAAAGCCCGCGCCCTGGGTGACGACGCCCACGGCGCCGTTGTCATCGGCGGCGCAATCGGTGAAAAGGCACTCGTGGGAGACGTGGTAGCCATCGCCGTCATTGCCCTGCGCCACGCAGTTCACAAAGGTCGTCGCGTTCTTGTTGTATGGCGGGTTCATCACGGTCCACGACTCGGAGAGGAAGCCGTGGTCCTGATTGTCGCGGCTCGTCACATTGGCGAGCGAGCAGCCATTGCGCACATGCACGCCGCTATCACCACATTCGGAGACCGCGCTGTTGTGCAGCGTGCTGCCCATGCCGAGATCGAAGCCGGTGCTGCCGCACATCCGCACCGCGCAACCGCCGACGCTGCCATGATGATTCGTCACGATGCCACAGCCTGCCACGCCCTGCACGGTGGAATCCACCACGCGACCGCTTTGATTCACCTGGATGCCGATGCCGCCGATGCCCGTGGCGCTGCATTGGGAAATGACGGTGGCGTCATCGCCATAAATCCCGCTGTGAGGCCCGGGCATGCCAGGGTTTCCTGGTGCCCAAGGCCCTTTCACACGCGAATCAGCCACCTGGCCGTTTTTGCCCACCTTGATGCAGTAACCGGGCACCTCGGAGACATCCACGCCGCTTACCACGCTGTCATCGCTGAGCACGATTCCTTGTGACCAGTTTCCGCGAACGCGGCCATTGATGACCTTGCTGCGTTCAAAGTTTCCCAGCAGACCGCCTGTGGCTGAAATCGCCACCGGCCCCATGCCGCCACCCGTGTAGCGCACCTCGAAACCGCCGAGATCGAGCGTGACGTTATCCGAGGCGATGACAATGTTCTTGTTGAGATTCTCCGTGAGGTAGTAGCGGCCCGGCTGCGTGAGGTTGTAGTAACCGAGGCTGCCATTGAGGTTCACATTGCTCGTATCGCGGCTGGGTATGTGCTCGCCCGCGTCGATCTGCATCAGCGTCTTCATCGAGGGCGTGGGCATGCCGCCGGGTGTGAGAGCTCGTTCATTCGGATAGGTGTAGGCAGGCCCCGGAGGTGTGAGCTGGCCCTGGCCGAAGGCGATCACCGGGACGAGGAAGGTCAGAGCAGCGAGACTGTGTCGGAGGAAGGATGCGATTTTCATGGAGGAGGTGAGTTGCATCCTCCTTTCTCACCAGCGTCGTGGGATGAGTTACATCACGACATGAAAATTTACTCCTGCGCCGCCGATTTCGGATCAAACGCATCTCGCAAACCATCACCGAGAATGTTCAACGCCAGCAGCGTGCAGCTGAAGAACAAGCCGGGATAGAGCAGCAGCCACGGATAGGTTTGCATCACCTGCGAGCCATCGCCGAGAAGCACGCCCCAGCTTGCGTTTGGAGGTTGGATGCCGAGGCCGAGGAAACTCAGTGTGGCCTCGAGCAGCATGACGCCGGGCACGGTGAGACTGGCGTAAATGATGACGGGGCCGATGACGTTTGGAAGCAGATGCTTGCGCACGATGTGCCCGAAGCCCGCGCCGCTCGCTTTCGCCGCGGTGACGAACTCGAGGTTCTTCAACGCGAGCACCTGACCGCGCACCACGCGGGCCATCGTGAGCCATTCGACGGCACCGATGGCCACAAAGATGAGCCAGAACTGCCGGCCGAAGACCACCATGAGCAGGATGACGAAATTGATGAAGGGAAAAGCATACAGGATGTCCACCACGCGCATCATGACCGCATCCACGCGACCACCGGCGAGACCGCTGATGAGGCCGTAAGTCACGCCGATGCACGCGGCGACGAGCGTGGCGAGCAAGCCGACAGCCAGCGAGACACGACCGCCATGCAAAATGCGCGTGAGCATGTCACGACCGAGCGTGTCGGTGCCGAGCCAGTGCGGCGCGGAGATATTCACCGCCTTCAATTCAAGGTCCTGCGCATCCTGGGCATACGGCGAAAAAAACGGCCCCAGTGCGCACAGCACGATCAGCAGGATCAAAAATCCCAGCGCGGCCACATTGAGCCGATGACGGCAAAACCGCCTCCACGCGGCATGCATTGGCGAAAGGCTTTGGGAGGCGTGCTGGCTCATGCGTGAAGACGGATGCGCGGGTTCAGCCAGGCCTGCAGGATGTCCACCAGCAGGTTGAAGAGCACGATGAGCGAGGCGTAGAAGACGGAGATGGCGATCGCGAGGTTCATGTCGCGATTGATGGCGGAGGCGATGAAGAACTGGCCGAGGCCGGGAAGCTGGAAAACAGCTTCCACCACGATGCTGCCAGTGAGCAGACCTGCCGCGGCCGGGCCGAGAAAGTTCAGCACCGGGAGGCAGGCGAGCTTCAGCGCATGCAAAAACACCACGGAGGTCTCGCTGGCACCTTTTGCCCTCGCGGTGCGCACAAACTCCAGCGCCAGCGTTTCACGCAAACTGCCACGCGTGAGCCGGGCGATCTGGGCGCTGTAAATGATGCCCAGCGTGAGCGCGGGCATGACGACATCGGAGGCCTCATACCAGCCGGAGGCATTGAACCAGCGCAGCTTCAAACCGAGCAGCAAGGCGATCACCGGGCCGAGGATCATGCTCGGCGTGCAGATGCCCAGCGTGGCCGCGAGCATGGTGGCACGGTCTTCAAGCGTGTTCGGCTTTACCGCGGCGTAAGCACCCATCGGCACACCGAGGCCCAGCGCGATGATCAAGGCCGTGAATCCTACCGCTGCCGACACCGGAAAACCCGAGACGATGATCTCATCGACACCGCGTCCTTTGAAATGAAACGACTCCGGTAGATCGAGTGTCGCGTAATGGGCGAGTTGCAGGCCGAGCTGCACATACCACGGCTTGTCCAGGCCCAGGTAGGCCCGCTGCGCGGCGATGGCCTCCGGCGAGGTGTTCTTCTCACTTTGAATCGGCCCGCCCGGCAGCATGCGCGAAAGCGCAAAGGTAATCGTGATCACCGCGAGGATCACTATGATACCCTGGAGCAGGCGGCTGAGCAAAAAGCGGATCATGCGGTCGCGGCGAGGGTGGCAGTGGATAAAGGCATGGCGAAACTCTAGCGGCCTGCGGACTGATTGCAAAACCTCTCCCAAAACGGATGATGGCAGCCGCCATGCCGAAACCGCCTGCGATCTCCGTTTTGATGCCTGTGCGTGATGCCGCCGCCACGCTGGAGACGGCGGTGCGCAGCGTGCAGGCGCAGACTTGGACGGACTGGGAGCTGGTGGTAGTGGATGATGGCTCGCAGGATGCCACGCCTGCCTTGCTGGAGCATTTGGCGACACGGGAGGAACGGCTCGTCGTCCTTCGTCAGCCTCCAAAAGGCATCGCGGCGGCACTTCAGCATGGCGGTAAGGTTTGTCGCGGCGAATGCATCGCCCGGATGGATGCGGATGATGTGATGGCCCCGCAGCGGCTGGAACTGCAGCGCGCTTTTTTGCAGGCGGAGCCTTCGGTGGGACTCGTTTCATGCCTGGTGAGATTTGGCGGCGAGGGTGAGGGCTATGCGGCGCATGTCGATTGGATCAATTCATTGCACACGCCGGAATCGATGGCACGGCGACGCTTTGTCGAGGCACCGGTGGCGCATCCGAGTGTGATGTTTCGTCGTCAGCTCCTCGATGAGCACGGCGGCTATCGCGAAGGTGATTTCCCCGAGGACTACGAGCTGTGGCTCCGCTGGCTGGAGGCTGGCGTGCGGTTTGGCAAGGTGGAGCAGGAGCTGCTCACCTGGAATGATCCGCCGCGGCGGCTCTCCCGCATCGATCCACGC
The DNA here is from genome assembly GCA_046051905.1 of Verrucomicrobiota bacterium. Taxonomy (GTDB): domain Bacteria; phylum Verrucomicrobiota; class Verrucomicrobiia; order Verrucomicrobiales; family Verrucomicrobiaceae; genus Prosthecobacter. The sequence continues at coordinate 11,099 of JBJONJ010000187.1, read as the reverse complement.
TACTCGGTGGAGGCCTTTTACACGATCAAGCTCGGCTACCTGCGGCGCTGGCTCGCGGCGCATGCCGGTGGCCGTGAAATCTGGCTTTGGGGCGCGGGCCGGATCACACGGCGACGCTTTGATCCTATCGCCGATCTCATCACCGGCTTCATCGATGTGGATGAAGCCAAGCGCGGCCTGCATCGCGATGGCCGGGAGGTGCGGCTGGCCGATGATCTGCCGCCTCGCGAGTCGAGTTTCATCCTCGGCGGGGTGGGCGCTCGCGGGGCTCGTCAGGCCATCGCGGGGCATTTGAGCGAGCGTGGTTGGGAGGAAGGCGTGGATTTCTTGCTCGTGGCGTGAACGAGGAGGAGGTGCGTGTTGACCTTTCGAGTGGTGGCTGATATGAGCCGCTTCGAAATGGAAGCCCTGCCCCGTCATCAAGGTATCTCGCTCCTCACGGCCACGGCGGTGGTGGTGGCCAACATGATCGGCACGGGGGTTTTCACCTCGCTGGGCTTTCAAGTGGGCGGTCTGCCGTCCGGTTTTGCGATCGTGATGCTGTGGCTGGTCGGCGGTGTGTGTGCGTTTTGTGGCGCGGTGTGTTACGGCGAGCTCGCGGCGGCGCTGCCACGATCCGGTGGCGAGTATCATTTCCTGTCGAAGATCTTCCATCCGGCGGTGGGCTTCCTTTCGGGATGGCTTTCGGTCACGGTGGGCTTTGCGGCACCTATCGCGCTCGCGGCGATGGCCTTCGGCAAATACTTCAGCGCCATCTTTCCGCATGCACCAGCCACGACGTGGTCGCTCGTGATGGTGTGGATCGTCACGCTGATCCACGTCGGCGGCATCCATGTGGCAGCGAAGTTTCAAAACACGGCCACCTGGCTCAAAGTGCTGCTGATCCTCGTTTTTATTGTGAGCGGCTTTGTGATCAGCGAGGGGCAGGCGGTGGGCTTTTTGCCGAAGGCTGGTGATGGCAAGCTCGTCGGCAGCACACCCTTCGCGGTGAGCCTGGTGTATGTGATGTATGCCTACGCGGGCTGGAATGCGGCCACCTACATCGTCGGCGAGATCCGCGATCCGCAGAAGAACGTGCCAAAGGCCATCGCGCTGGGCACGCTGCTGGTGACGGTGCTCTACATCGCGTTGAATGCCGTCTTTCTCTATGCCGCGCCGATGAGCGCGCTGGATGGGAAGCTTGATGTCGGTCACGTGGCGGCGGATCGCATCTTTGGACACACCGGCGGGCAGGTGATGTCGGCGTTGATTTGTCTCGGACTGGTCTCGAGCATCTCGGCGATGACCTGGGTGGGGCCTCGCGTGATGAAAACAATGGGCCATGACCACAGGCTGCTCGCCCCGCTGGCCGCCAGCGATGAACGCGGCGTGCCCGTGGCGGCCTTGTTTGTGCAGCTTTCCATCGTGGTGACGCTGCTGCTGACCGCCAGCTTTGAAACGGTGCTCACCTGCGTGCAGTTCAGCATCCAGCTCGGCTCGTTTGCGACTGTCGTGGGCCTCATTGTGCTGCGTATCAAGCAACCGGACCTGCCGCGCCCGTATCGCTGCTGGGGCTATCCCATCACGCCGCTGCTCTTCCTCGGCATCAGCCTGTGGATGATGGTCTTTGTGGCGGAAAAACATCCTCAAGAAAGCCTCACCGGCATGGGCCTGATCCTGCTTGGCTGGATCGTTTACTGGATCTCGCCGCGTCATTCTCCGACCGAATCATGAATCGCCTCGTCCTGTTCCTCGCTGCTGCTTCGTTGTCCTTTGCCCAGTCCACGCCGACGCCGCACGATCAGGCGCGGTTCCTCGCCGGTCTGCCGCCGCAGGAGGGCTCGCCGTTGTTCGAACTGGCCCAGCGGGCGGAATTTGCCCGTCACGCGAAGGGTCTGGACGCCGCTTGGGAGGATGTTGAGAAGCGACAGCTCGGTGCGATCCGCGGCTGGATGCAGGAAACCCTGCCGCAGCTCGTGGCGGACACCGCGCCACTGCTGTACGTCTTCAGCGGGCCGGACTTCCTGCACGCGAACTGCTTCTACCCGAACGCCAGTACCTACGTTCTGTGTGGCATCGAGCCCGTTGGCAACCCGCCGGATGTCACGAAGCTCGGCGGCGACTCGCTCGACCACTCGCTGCGGAATCTGCGGAACTCGCTCGAGGCCATTTTGAGCTTCAGCTTCTTCATCACCTCCGAAATGAAGAACGATCTCTCCGCGAATGCCACCAAGCTCAGCGGCACGATTCCGGTCATTTATACCTTCCTCGCCCGCAGCGGCTGCCACGTGGATAGCGTGGAGCTCATTGGCCTCGGCAAAGAGGGCAAGGAAGGCCCGTCGGAGGGCTCGAAGCATCCTGGCGTCAAAATCGGCTTCACCGGCAAAGCGGGCCAAAAGCAGACGGTCTATTACTTCTCCACGAATCTGGCCAGCTACATGATCAAGCAGGACCCCGGCTTCGTCCGCTTCTGTGAGGCGCTCGGTGCTCCGAACGGCTTCACGAAGTCCGCCTCGTATCTGATGCACCTGGAGGAGTTCGACCTCGTGCGGGATCTGCTCCTCGCCAAATGCTCCACGCTTCTCCAGGACGACACCGGCGTGATGTGGAAGGATTTTCCTCGCGAAATCTGGACGCCGAAAGCCTACGGCTGGTATCCCGGCCCGATCGCCCGCTTCAAAGAGAAGTATCAGGCGGACCTCGCCGCCGTTTACAAGGTCGGTGACGTGCCGCCCATCCCATTCGGCATTGGCTACAATTGGCGCCCCAAGATGAGCACCCTCATCTTTGCCCAGGCCAAACGCGAGCCAGCCAAGGCGCTTCCGGTGGAGGAGTGATTTTAGTGCCGAAATCGCTGAGTCAAAACGCCGCGGGAGGCCGAAAAATCAAGGTTTCCGGGAAGTTGGAAGAGCAGGGGGATTGGGGTGGCAAAATTTTGTCCTAAAAGACCCCCGAAACGCCCTCTGAAAAAGGGGTTTTTGCCTTCGCCCGCCGTGGGGGGCGGAGTTTTTTCAAAAATCTTATTTCTCCGGTTGCGCGTGGATTGTGCCAATCCTATTTTGACGTTCCTTGTGAAATTTTTCACAAGCTCTCTCTCGACCGCAATTTATGGGCAACTTTTTTCCGCGCTGGACCAACTGGCTTCCTCTCAAGGTAGGCATCGCTGTCGTGTTTATTGCTCTCGGCGTGAGCATGGGCGTCGCTTACTATTTCACCCCGAAATACACCCGTGTGGGCTATGAGCCGACTCAGCCGGTGCCTTTCTCTCACAAAATCCACGCCGGACAGCTCGGTCTGGACTGCCGCATCTGCCATAGCTTTGGCGAGGCCTCCAGCCACTCGAACGTGCCGACGAACCAGACCTGCTTCAACTGCCACGGCCAGGGCAAAGGCGGCATCCGCGCCAACTCGCCGAAGCTGGAACTGGTGCAAAAAGCCCATGAAACAGGCAAATCCATCCCGTGGGTGAAGGTGCACAAGGCTCCTGACTACGTTTACTTCAATCACAGCGCCCACCTGAACCGCGGTATCTCCTGCGTGTCCTGTCACGGCAAGGTGAACGAGATGGAAGTCGTTCGTCACGACCAGCCGCAGTCGATGGGCTGGTGCCTCGACTGCCATCGCAATCCCGAGAAGAACCTCCGCCCGCTGGATTATGTGACGAAGCTCGATTTCAAGCCTTCTGACCTCAAGCGTGGAGAGTTCTACAAGAGCCTGCTCGATAAAAAAGTGACCGCGGGCGAGATCGCCGAGGTGATCGGCGGCGAAGGTGCCAAGGCGGACGGCCTGGACGCCCTCGTGGCCCTCGCCGAGAAGACTTACGGCAAAGATGTGACCCAGAAAGAAGTGGGCACGCAACTCAAGAAGCACTGGCAGATCCAGCCCCCGGATTCCTGCACCGCCTGCCATCGCTAACCCCGCGCCCCCACCTTTCCCCGACACATGAAACGCAATTGGATTCATCCCGAGGAGCCGCAGAACGCGAAGCGCTACTGGCGCAGCACGGCTGAGCTCGAGCGTCGTGAGAGCTTCTTGAAGGATCTCGGCCGCGAATTTCCCGCTGGCGACACCCTCACGCCCGAAGAGGCCGAAAATGGCCGTCGCGACTTTTTGAAAATCATGGGTGCCAGCGTCGGTCTGATGGGCCTCGCTTCCTGCCGCCGTCCGATCACGACGATCCTGCCCTACACGCAGCACGTCGAGTGGATGGTGCCGGGCAAACCGGTGCTTTTCGCCACCACAATGCCTCACAGCGGCGGTGCTACGCCCCTTGTGGTCACCGTGCATGAAGGACGCCCCACGCACGTCTCGGGCAACCCCCTTCACCCCCTCGGTGGCGGCATTGATTCCTTCGCGCAGGCCTCCGTCCTCGACCTTTACGACCCGGATCGCTCCCAGAAGCCCCTCGGCGCTGGCAAAGCCATCTCCTGGGCCAAGGCGAACGAATTGATCGCCGCGGCTACCGCCGATGCGAAGAAGTCCTCCGGTGCCGGCCTCGGCATCGTTGTGGGTGCCACGACCTCCCCCACTTACCTCCGCCTGCTCGGCGAGGTGAAGACGGCCTTCCCGCAGGCCAAATTGTACAGCTACGAAGCCGTCGGCGGTGACGCCCAAGCGGTGAACAAGGAAGTGCTCGGAGCCGGCGTGAAGCCCTTCGTGAAATTCAGCAAGGCGATGCGCATCCTGGCGCTCGATTGCGACTTCCTCGGCGTCGATCCCGTCGCCGGCGAGTCGATCAAGGAATTCACCAAGCATCGTGCGAAGGAAACGAAGGCGGCGGAGAAGGACATGAACCGTCTCTACGTCCTCGAAAACCGCTACACCCTCACCGGTGGCATGGCGGATCATCGCAAGGCCATCCCGGCGGCCCTCATCCCCGCCGCGGCCGCCCTCATCGCCGAGCAGCTCGGTGATGCCTCCGGCAAAGCGCTCGCCGCCTCCGCCCCGCAGGCGCTGAAGGACTGGGTCGCCCCCGCCGTCCGCGATTTGATCGACAACAAGGGCTCCGCGATCGTGCTGGCCGGTTCCCGCTGCTCCGCCGAGGTCCACGCCCTGGTCGCCAGCATCAACCATGCTCTCGGTGCCTACGGCTCTGCCATCGACCTCCTCCAGGAGGCTCCGAAGCCCGACATGGGCGACATCGCCGCCCTCCAGGCCGATGTTTCCGGTGGTCAGCTCAGGACCCTCGTCTCCCTCACGCCCGCCAGCCTCTTCTACGATGCTCCGGACGCTGCCGCCTTCGCCAAGCTGATCACCGAAAAGGGTGTGAAGCTGGTCCACGTCGGCTCGCTGTTGAATTCGACCGCCCTTCATGCGGCGCTGCACATTCCGGCCACGCACTACCTTGAGTCCTGGAACGACGTTCGCGCCGCTGACGGCACCTACTCCATCGTCCAGCCGATGATCGCTCCCCTTTACGATGGATCGAGCGAGAACGATGTCCTTCTGGCCCTCCTCGGCCGAAAGAAGCTCGGCCCGGCTGAAAAGCCTGCCGATGGCGCTGCTCCGGCCGAAGACGCTGGTTACACCGCTGTCCGCGACACCTTCGCCCAGGTCGCTGGTGGCCTCGAGGAGTCGAAATGGAACTTCACCCTTCGCGATGGCTTCCTGAAAGCCTCCGCCTACGCCCGTGCGAACGCCAGCGTGAACGCGGCGGCGGTCGGCACGATCGTTTCCAAGGCCACACCGGTCGCTCTGCCGACCGATGAAGCCATCGAAGTTGTTTTGGTGCCTTCTTCCAGCGTTTACGACGGTCGCTACATCAACAACGCCTGGCTCCAGGAAGCTCCTGATCCGATCACGAAGCTGACTTGGGAAAACGCCGCCTGGGTCGGCTCCGCCACCTTCAAGCGCCTTGGCCTCGAAGACGGCCAGCACCTCGTGATCCGCGTCAACGGCGCTGAGATCGAAATTCCGGCCATCGAGGCTCCGGGCCATGTTTCCAACTCCATCACCATCCCGCTGGGTTACGGCCAGAACAACGTCGGCACCGTCGGCGGCGAAAAAGGCGTGAACGGCTACGCCCTGCGTCGCCTGCCCGGCCAGTTCGTGATCGGCGGCGCGAAGGTTGAGGTGCTTGGCACTGTCGCCGAGCTCGCCATCACGCAGACGCAGAACACGATGGAAGGCCGTGCGGTGTATCGCGAAGGCACTTTGGAGACCTTCAACGAGGACACCGAGTTCGCCCAGAAGACCGGCATGGACTCCCACATCCCGGAGAACATTTCTTTCTACAAAGGCCAGGTCGGCGTGAAGTCCGAGGAGAACAAGGACGGCTTCGACTACGAGAACAAGCACCAGTGGGGCATGTCCATCGACCTCAGCAAGTGCATCGGCTGCACCGCGTGCATCGTGGCCTGCCAGAGCGAGAACAACATCCCGGTCGTCGGCAAGAACCAGGTGCGCAAAGGCCGCCTCATGCAGTGGATCCGCATGGACCGCTACTTCGCCGTCGCCAAAACCGGCATCAACAATGTCGCGCAGGAGTCCACCTGGGCGGAAGACAATCCGACGCCTGAGCAGCTCGAAAACGCCGAGATGGTGCACCAGCCGCTGGCCTGCCAGCAGTGCGAAGCCGCTCCGTGCGAAACCGTCTGCCCCGTGAACGCCACCGTCCACACCGACGACGGCCTCAACGCGATGGCTTACAACCGCTGCATCGGCACCCGCTACTGCGCGAACAACTGCCCTTACACCGCCCGCCGTTTCAACTGGTTCGATTACAACAAGCGCAACCCGCTCATCGAGACCGAGAAGCTTGGCATCAAGGCCAACAACCTCTACTTTGGCCCGCTCGGCGAGAAGAAGGAGGACGAAAGCATCCGCCTCCAGCGCAATCCGAACGTCACCGTCCGCATGCGCGGCGTCATCGAGAAGTGTACCTACTGCGTGCAGCGTCTCGAAAGCGCCAAGATCCTGCAAAAGCAGGTCCAGCGTGACTCGAAGAACTTCCGCGTGCCCACCGACAGCGTCAAAACCGCCTGCCAGCAATCCTGCCCGGCCGACGCTATCGTCTTCGGCGACCTCGCCGACGCGAAGAGCAGCGTGAACGCCGCCAAGGCCTCGCCCCGCAACTACCAGGTGCTCAAGTACATCGGCACCCGCCCACGCACGAGCTACCTCGCCCGTCTGCGCAATCCGAACAAGAACATGCCTGGGGCTGAAAACATCGCCGTCTGGAGTGGCAACCAGTATTAATGACGAATGCAGAATGCCGAATGACGAACTGAACCTCGAATGATGACCCTTGTGAAGACCAGCACGAAACTCCCAGCCATGAGCGGCGCAGCCGCCTGGGCATTCGTCATTCCGCATTCGTCATTCGTCATTTAACACCCTTTTTCCGAACCAATGTCCTCCGAAGCAGCCGCTCCCGCCACACCCCGGATACTCGACCGTGAGCCCCTGGTCCTGAACAACCGGTCCTACTCGTGGATCACGAACCGCATCTGCGGCATCGTGGAAAACAAGCAGCCCGCCCTCTGGTGGATCTTGTTCTTCCCCTCGCTGCTGCTCACCGGCGTGATGGTTTTCTGCTTCGCCTACCTCATCAGCACCGGCGTCGGTGTCTGGGGGCAGAAGCAGCCGGTCGCTTGGGCCTGGGACATCACGAACTTCGTGTTTTGGATCGGTATCGGTCACGCGGGCACGCTCATTTCGGCCATTTTGTTCCTGACCCGCCAAAAGTGGCGCACGTCCGTGAACCGCGCCGCTGAGGCCATGACCATTTTCGCCGTGATGTGCGCCGGTCTCTTCCCGGCCTTCCACGTTGGTCGTGTGTGGATGGTGTGGTTCCTCGCTCCGATCCCGAACGCCAACGCCATCTGGCAGAACTTCAAATCGCCCCTTCTTTGGGACGTGTTTGCCGTTTCGACCTACTTCAGCGTTTCCGCCGTCTTCTGGTATCTCGGCCTTGTGCCTGACCTCGCCACGCTGCGTGACCGCTGCCGTCCGGGCATCAAAAAGTTCTTCTACGGCCTCTTCGCCATCGGCTGGCGCGGGGGTAACCGCCACTGGAGCCATTACGAGACGGCTTACATGCTCCTCGCGGCCCTTTCGACCCCGCTGGTGCTCTCCGTGCACTCCGTCGTGTCCTTCGACTTCGCCACCTCCGTCGTCCCCGGCTGGCACACCACCATCTTCCCGCCCTACTTCGTGGCTGGCGCTATCTTCGGCGGTTTCGCCATGGTGCTCACGCTCATGATCCCGGTGCGCCGCATCTACGGTCTGGACGATCTCCTCACGCCGAAGCACGTCGATAACATGGCGAAGATCATCCTGCTCACAGGCACGATCGTCGGTTACGCCTACTGTATGGAACTCTTCATGGCCTACTACAGCGCCAATCCGTATGAAGCGGCGGCCTTCACCCTTCGCGGCCTCACCGGACCTTCGATTTGGGCTTACGCACTGATGTTCAGCTTCAACGTGTTCGCTCCGCAGCTCTTCTGGTATCGCCCCTTCCGTCACAACATGTGGGTCGTCATGTTCGTCTGCATGTGCGTGAACATGGGCATGTGGTATGAGCGCTATGTGATCATCGCCACCACCCTCGAGCGTCACATGACGCCGGGCTCTTGGGGCGAGTACAGCGCCACCTGGGTCGACCAATGGACCTTCATCGGCACCTTCGGCTTCTTCATGGTGCTGTTCCTCCTGTTCCTGCGCTTCCTGCCTGTCATCGCCATCGGCGAAGTGAAGGGCGTGCTGCCGCAGTCTGATCCGCACTTCGACGACCACGCCGAGAAAGGCATCCAGGAAGAGGACCTTATGGCCTATCCTGACCGTCACGTCGCCAAACCCGTCGCCGCCTAATTTCACCCCTGCACCTGACTGTGAGCACCACCCTCAAACGAGTACACGGCTACCTGGCGGAGTTTGACAACGTCCAGGACCTCTACCATGCCGCCGAGCACGTGCGCGATGCCGGCTACAACCGCTGGGACGTTCACACGCCCTTCCCGGTCCATGGCATGGACAAGGCCATGGGCAATCCCCGCTCCATCCTCCCGAAGCTCGTCTTCTGCGGCGGCATCACCGGCACCACGGTGGCTTTCATCCTCCAGACCGTCACCCAGACGAATTTCTGGCGGGACCAAATGGGCCTCGGCTTCATTCAGGAGATCGTCGAGACCTATCCGACCATCGTGCAGGCCAAGCCGACCGACATCTGGACCCTTCCGGCCTTCTTCCCGGTGATGTTCGAGCTCACCATCCTGTTCTCGGCCTTTACCACCCTCTTCGGCCTGCTCGCCCTCATGGGCCTGCCGCGCTGGAACCATCCTCTGTTTGCCTCCAAGCGCTTCGCCAAGTTCTCCGATGACGGCTTCTTCGTCTGCATCGAGGCCCGCGATCCGAAATTCAGCCAGGACGGCACCAAGGCCCTTCTCGAGAAGATTGGCGGCAAGAACATCGAACTCGTGGAGGACGAAATCTAAGCCCCGGCAGCCCTACGACCATGAAGTACTTCTTCCTCAGCTACCTTTTCATCGGCGCCATCATCGTGAGCGCCTTCGGCTTCCGCGGCTCCAAGTCCGAACTGCCTCCCATCGAGATCTTCGACGACATGGACCATCAGCAGAAGGTCAAATATCAGGCCGCCAGCGAGTTCTTCGCTGATGGCCGTGGTGCTCGTCTTCCCGTGAAGGGCACGGTGCCCATGGGCTTCGAAATCCCCGCCAAACCTGCCGCCGATGGCGAAAAGCCGGTGCGCTGGGCTTTCACCAACGGCCTCAGCTACTACCAGACCGGCAAAATCGGCGATTTCTATGGCGACGGACTGCCGAAGGAGATCACTGAGGATCCGCTCGTGTTCAATGAGGCCTTCATCAAGCGTGGTGAGCAGCGTTACGGCATCCACTGCGCCGTCTGCCACGGTGCCAGCGCCAACGGCAAAGGCATCACCTCGAAGTTCGGCATCATGACCGCCTACAACTTCCAGCAGGCGGGCAATACCGACCCGGCCAACGCCGCGGCCTTCCGCGCCGACGGAGCCATCTTCGACGTCATTACCAACGGCAAAGGCCTCATGGGAGGCTACGGCGGCAACATCACCCTCCGTGACCGCTGGGCCATCGTCGCCTACATCCGCGCCCTCCAGCAGGCCGCCAAGGACAGCGGAGCCACCCTTCAATAACGGCATCACACGAATTCCGGCATGAGTCACCACGTCTCCTTCAACGATCTGCCCCAGGGCGGTGAAAAATTCGAACCCGCCAAGGGCGGCAAGCTCATCGGGGCCCTCGGCCTCGTCGGCGTGCTCGGCCTCGCGGCCTCCGCGTTCTTCTTCTTCAAGAACACGGACACCTTCGCCTACTCCTGGCTGTTCGCGATCTTCTTCACCTTCACGTTCTGCGTCGGCGGGGTCTTCTGGATCATGCTGCACGCCGCCTCGAACTCGAGCTGGGGCGTCGCCATCCGCCGCCTGTGGGAAAACCTTGCCAACATGGTCGTGATCCTCGGTCTGCTCGCCAGCCCGCTGCTCATCCCCGCGGTGAACAAGCACCTTTACGAGTGGATGAATCATCATCGTGATGCCGCGCACCACGCCGCCGAGCATGGTGGCTCGGTGAAAGAGGCGCTGCACCACATGTCTCACGACAATCCGCATCTTCACATTCTGTATTCGAAGTTCGGTTACCTGAACATCAGCAACCACTTCATCCCGCCCTTCTCCTGGCAGACCCGTTTCGTGCTCTACTTCCTCATCCTCGGCTACATCGCCCGCGTAATGCGGAAGAAGTCCCTCGCTCAGGAGCAGGATGGCGACATCAAACACACCATCTCCTCCCGTCAGTTCTCCTGCCGCTGGCTGTTGTTCTTCGCCCTCGCCTCCACTTTCGCCGCCGTCGATTGGCTCATGAGCCTCGATTACTCGTGGTTCTCCACCATGTGGGGCGTTTACATCTTCGCCGGCAGCGCTTGGTCCTCCATGGCGCTCACGATCCTGCTCGTCACTTGGCTGAAGAGCCTCGGCTACCTGCAAAAAGTCGTCACCGAGGAGCACTACCACCTCATGGGCAAGCTGCTCTTCGCCTTCACGGTGTTCTGGGCCTACATCGCCTTCTCGCAGTATTTCCTCATCTGGTATGCCAACATCACCGAGGAAACCCGCTTCTACC
>JBJONJ010000186.1:0-3136 GCA_046051905.1 Verrucomicrobiota bacterium | reverse complement strand
GATCCCGCTTTCGATGCCTGGGACAAGTATCCGTATTTTGGTGGCAAGGCGAAGGTGGAGAAGTGAGATGGCTCACTTCGTTGCCTGCATCGACCGAAACTTGCCGGGGGCCATGCCGGCGTAGCGGCTGAAGTGGCGGGTGAAGGCGCTTTGATCGCACCAGCCGGTTTGCAGGGCGATCTCGCCGAGCGGGAGATCGGTTTCACGCAGCAGGCGGGTGGCCTCATCGAGGCGGAGCTTGTGGAGAAGTTGCAGCGGACTCATTTGGAAGAGGCGCTGCACCCGCTGTTCGAACTGGTACACGCTCAGCCCCGCCTTCGTGGCGATGTCCTCGATGCGCAGGCTTTCGGTGAAGTGCTTGCGCATGTGCCGCAGGGCGCTGGCGAGTTCGGCAAAGCCGGTGGCCTTGTCGCTGGGAGCATCCAAATCACGTGAGATGCCGGCCACGCCGGTGATGCGGCCTTGGTCATCCCGCAGCGGATGCTTGGTGGTGAGGCACCAGCCAGCCTTGCCTCCGGGGTAGATGTGTAGCTCGAGCTGCTGGTCGATGCTTTTGCCGGTTTTCAGCACCTGCTCGTCCTGCCGGGCATAACTGGCCGCCAGGGGCGAGGGATAGACTTCATCGGGCTTTTTGCCGATGAGACGCGTTTTGTCGCCTCCGGCGCAGCGGGCGGCGAGAGTTTTGTTCACGACCACGTAGCGTCCGTAGCTGTCTTTGATGAAAAAGACGACATCAGGCAGCGCGTCGAAGAGCGACTCCGCGACCGCGTTTTGACTCAGGATGCTGGTGGGAGCCATGGTGGGGATGTTTTGGCAGGTTCGCGGTCAAAAAGCAATCAGGAGGCGGTGGCGCGCCTTGCTTCTTGCCATTCGTGCATCGTCCGCGAAACTCCCGCGTGCGTCCCCCGCTCTCATTGGTCCTGCTGCTCCTCGCGATCCCCGCCAGGGGAGAGGTGGTGTCCTTGAAAAACGACGCCACGGCCAAGGCGCTCAATGAATGGTTCGCCGCGGGCACCGCCGCGGGACTCTCCGCCATCACTTACGAGAACCGGGACGGCCTTCACTCCCGCCTGATGACGGAGCACTACCCGCAGCTCCAGGTGATGAAGGCCGTGGGGGATGACAAAGGCCCCGCGAAGGTCGTGCGCTCCATCCCGATCATCGGCAATTGCTCCATGGCTTCCAGCCCAGATCAGGTGGGCTGCCTGCCGCGCCTTTACATGACCGATCCGGCAGGTTCGGATTTCCTCGCGAAGCAGTACTTCCTGAACAACTTCTTCATCTACCCCGAGCACCTCGATCACGACAAAGGCGCCAACGGCGTCGGCGGCTATGGCGATCTCCTTCCGCTGAACACGCCCACCCTTTTGATCTCGCAGGGCTCGTCGTCGAGCGATCAGCCCTTCCTCCAGGCCTTCATCTCTGCTGCCGCGGCGTTTTCACCTGCCACGCAGAAGCTCATCCTCGAGAAAAAACTCCTCGCGCCCACCCTTCAGGCCATCTTCCGCCGCTCGAACAAGATGGTCACGAGCGATGCCGACTACTTCACTGGCAAGGCACATCCCGTCGTCTTCGATGCCAGCCAGATCGACGAGGCCAAAATGATCCGCCTCGCGCATGAGATGACGCGGGAGACCATCCCGCCCGTCGCCATCATCGAGATCAAAGAGGAGACCAAGCCCGAGCGAGGCAAGCAGTGGTTCGAGCCGCAGGGCATGCCAGCCCACACTAGCATCGCCACCACTCCGGTGAGCATCGGGCGCATCTTCCGCGAGAACACCGCCGAGCACGGCCTCATCGTCAGCCTCGATAAATCCTTCGCCGCCACACCGAGAAAGCTCGCCGCGAAATTCGCCGTGCTTCAAGGTGATCCGCGCTTCGTGTGCATCGATCAGCAGCCTGGCACCACGCTCGCCCGCATCCGTGTGCGTTGGCAACCGCCCGTGCCCGGCGCGCGCGGCATTCGCAGTCATCGCATCGATATCGCCGCCTTTGCCACCGATGGGAAAAGCATCAGTGCCCCTTCCTTCATCAGCTTTTACATGCTGCCGAACGAAATGCGCTTTTACGACGAACAGGGCCGCGTGAGTGAGATCCACTACGAGACCGCCAATCCCGAGCCTGGACTGCCTTACGACGACCGTGACCTGCGCTGGACGCGACTCATGAATGCCCTCGCCGCGCCATCACGAGGTTCGCTGCTCGCCCGCCTCACTGATCCGCTCTTCACCCCCGCCGAGCGTGAGAGCATTCTGAAAGCACAAAAAGACCTTCAAAAGCGCCTCGAAGCCGCCGCCACCGTCGGCCGTGATCCGAAACTCAAAACCGAAGCTGAAAAGCTTCGTGGCGAAGCCCTCGATCAGCTTGCGAAGCTACTCGATCAGCCTCTTCCCGGTGAAAAGCCACGCACGCTGCGTGTGGCCTTGCTTGTCGCCTTGGAGGTCATGGCCAGCGATCCGCTGCTCTTCATTCAAAACCAGGCGGAGATCCTTGATCTCGCTGCGAAGTCACCCAAGACCACCGCGCCGGCGGATCTTCGGGCTGAAATCCATCGCCTCAGCCTGCTCGGCATCCTGCATCAGGAGAAGGATGGCACGCTGCGCACCTCCGTGTTTCCGAAGAAGCTCACTATCGCCGATCGACAGGCTTTGCGCGGCCTGCATCTGACCGTGCTCAGCCATGTTCTGCTACCGGACGTGCTGGATCGCTCGCCCGCCACCGCGTGGTTCCCGCCGCGTCTCACCACCCGGAAGCCTTGGCGTGATATCCTGCGCTATGACGATGCCACCGGCCAGCTCACCGGCTGGACACGCCATCACGACGCCCGCACCACCGAGTTCAATGCCGAAGGCCAGCTCATCCCACCGGGTGAAAAGACCAAACCTATTCCCGTGACCTACCTGCTGGATGCGGGTGGGAAGCTGACGTGGAAGGCGGATGGAAAGTGATGTCGAATCTCCGTGTGGCTTGATGAGGAAGGGGCAACGAGGGAATAGACAATAAACAATAGGCCTCCTCGCGGCGCTGCAGCGGTATTGTCTATCGTATATTGTCTATTCCCCGCTCTCTGCGTCACCCTCGGCATCAATTGGGTCCTCAGAGCAAGGAAGAAGCGCTAGCGGTGCTCCGTTCACCG
>JBJONJ010000185.1:0-10055 GCA_046051905.1 Verrucomicrobiota bacterium | reverse complement strand
TTGATCGCCGTGCTGGTCGGCGGTGGCGAGGACGCGGCCATCAGCGAGCAGGGGCTTGAGGGCATCGATGTTGTCGAAGCCAACGATTTGGATCTGGCCGGCCTTGCCAGCGGCTTGGACGGCTGCGGCGACTCCGAGGGCCATGTTGTCATTGGCGCAGAGCAGGGCTTTCACATTCGGATTCGCGGCGAGGATGCCCGCGGCGACGGTGTTGGCCTTTTCCATCTCCCACTGGCCGCTCTGCGAGCTCACGATTTTGATGCCTGCGGCAGTCATCGCATCCTCAAAGCCTGCTTTGCGCTGCTGCGCGTTGAAGGCGGTGGTCACGCCTTCGATGATCGCCACCTCGTCGCCCGCTTTCAGGTTCTTTGCGAGCACGTCGCCCACGGCTTTGGCACCGGCGCGGTTGTCCGGACCGACAAAGGGAATGCTGAGGCCGGCTTGCTTCAGCGTTTCGGCATCGAGTTGGTTGTCGATGTTGATGACGAGCACGCCGGCGTCCTTGGCCCGTTTGAGCACGGTGACGAGCGCCTTCGAGTCCGCCGGGGCGATGACGAGGGCCTGCACGCCCTGCGCCAGCATCTGCTCGACCAGCCCCACCTGCTCGGCGAGGTCGGTCTCGTTCTTGATGCCGTTCACGATGAGTTCGTAGTCCGCCGCATGCGCCGCCTGGTGCTTCTTCGCGCCCTCGGCCATCGTCTGGAAGAACTCATTCGCCAGCGACTTCATCACCAGCGCCACCTTGGTCTTGCCGGAGGTGGTGGAAGTGTCGGCAGGCTTGCACGCGGCAAGCAGGCAGGCGGCGAGAAGAAGGAGCTTTTTCATGCGGTGGGTCCAACCAGCATGACGGCAGGCGTCTTGCGCCGCAATGATCTTTTCCAGACGGGTGCAAGCCGCGAACCGAGACGGCTACGCGGCCGCCTGGGCGGCCTGGAAGCGCTCCATGCTGAAGCGTTTCAGCAGCGAGCCGCCGGCGACGAAGGTGAAGCCGGCGAAGAAGAGCAGCAGGAAGGGAATCGAACCCCACTGGCCGCGTTGTCCGGCGAGGACGATCATCCAGCCGAAGTAACCAGCGAGCAGCACCTCGAGCCACAGAGCGATGGACTTGCCGGCCTTGTAGCGGGATTTTTTCACCGCGGCCTGCGCCTGCGTGGCAATGCCATACTTCGGCGTGCGGACGAACTCGCTTTCCTGGTTGAGAAGGGCTTCAAGGACGGCCTTGCCGTTGTTGATGCTCATGCCGATGCCGAGGGCGAGCAGCATGGGCACATACGGCAGGGCCTTGAGCCAGCCCCAGCGGCTCTGCGAGCCCTGCGCGGTCATGTAAAAGACGACGACACTGAAGGAGGCGAAGAAGAACACGGGCACATCGACAAAGACCGCCTTGTGCCAGGAACTGCCCATGACAAAGTTCGCGGGATACATGAGCACCAGCGTGCAAAGTGTGAGCAGGTAGGCGAAGTTCGAGGTGAGGTGCGCGGTGGCCTCGAGTTTGATGGGCAGCGGGGCCTTGCTGCGCCAGACATCGCCGAGGATCTTTTTGCAGACTTGGATGCTGCCCTTCGTCCAACGGTGCTGCTGGCTCTTGAAGCCGTCCATGTCCGGCGGGAGCTCGGCGGGGACGACGACGTCCTTCAAGTAGATGAACTTCCAGCCGCGGAGCTGGGCACGGTAGCTGAGGTCGAGGTCCTCGGTGAGGGTGTCGTGCTGCCAGCCGCCGCTTTCCTCAATGGCGGAGCGGCGCCAAATGCCGGCGGTGCCGTTGAAGTTCAAAAACTCGCCGTGGCGGCTGCGTGCGGTCTGCTCGAGCACGAGGTGACCGTCGAGGAAGAGGGCCTGGAGGCGGGTGAGGAGGGAGAAATGCTTGTTCGCATGCCCCCAGCGTGCCTGCACCATGCCGACGGTCTCGTTCGTGAAGTGGTGGATGAGTTTGTTGAGGTAATCTGGCGCGGGCTGGAAGTCGGCGTCGAAAATGCAGATGAACTCACCCTTCGCGAGCGGCATGGCCTCGTCGAGCGCGCCAGCTTTGAAGCCCTTGCGGTTGGTGCGGTGGATGTATTGGATGTCGAGGCCCTTGGCCGCGTATTCAGCGCTCTGCTTTTCCGCGTAAGCGGCGGTCTCGTCGGTCGAATCGTCCAGCACCTGGATCTGCAGCTTGTCCTTCGGATAATCGAGGGCGGACACGCAGCGGAGAAGGTTCTCGACGACGTCGTATTCGTTGAAGATCGGGAGCTGGACGGTGACAACCGGCAACTCGGCAAACTCACGCGGCGGCGTGGGCACCTCATCGCGATGCTTCCAGAAATGATACAGTACCTTGATCCTGTGGGCACCGAAGCCGGACAGGGCGGTGAACAGGAGGATGTAGCTGGCAAACCAGATGAAATGATCCCAAGGAAGCATACGCGGGAGGCCGTTCCAATACGGGGGCGGGAACGGGGCGCATTCATCGCCGCCAATACAGGGTATTCAAGAGCAAATCCGGTGCCAGTGCGGGAGGCTTTTCTGACGTTTCCCCGACAACCCCGACCTCAAGGCCGGCGCGAGGCGATCACGGGGACTTTGACCCGGCCATGCGGCACGCTGACGTGCGGATGGTCGCGGACGAGGAAACGCCAGGGGAAGTCCACCGCCTGGCTGATGCCCACGCGGATGTCGCTGACGACTTCTTGAGCGGGCAAAACAGACGGTTTGAGGCCGTAGCCCGCTTTCCGGCCTTTTCCAGCCATTGGCAGGCCGTGATGGCTGCCATCGATAGCCAGCGCCTGGGCGAGCTTGCCGGGACCGGAGCACAGATCGCGGGTTTTCTCACGGTTCCGACGGCTTTGCATGCTTTCGAGGCCTTTTCTCGGTTCGAGTGCCCGGATCAAGATGAGGCCGTCCCGGTCTCCGCCTTTCACGAGCAGGTTGAAGAGCCAGTACATGCCGTAGTTGAAATAGACGTAGGCGGTGCCGGGCGGCTTGGACTTCACAAACTCCCGGGCGCTGGGCCGCGAGGCGGTGTGGCAGGCGGGGTCATGCTCCACCGCGTAGGCTTCTGTTTCGACGATGATCCCGGAGCAGCCATTCCACACCAGCTCCACGCCCACGAGCTCGCGGGCGACGGTGAGCACGTCACGCTGGAAGAACGCCGTGTCGAGAAAAGGCATGCCAAGCACCTACTTCTTCGCGTTCGGCACGATGTTGGCGGTGACGGCGCGGGCTTTGGGAAGGTACTTCTTCGCGAGCGGGACGAGATCGGTCTTTTTGATGCCGGTGATGTCGCCGACGAAGGAGCGGGCCCAGTCGAGGCGCTGGGGATGCTCCTGGGAGCAGCGCAGGACGGTGGAGGACCAGTAACGGTTGTCACGGCGCTGCTGTTCGATCTGCGAGACGACGGGCTTATGCGCCCGCTCGAACTCGTCATCGGTGATCTCGCCGGTGGCGAGCTGGTCGGCGATCTCGATGCTGAGCTTGGCGAGCTTTTCGACCTGCTCGGGTTTGCACTCGATCATGGTGACGACGTAGCCGTAGCCAGTGAAGGTGTCGCTGGCGACGTGGTAGCAGGCGGGCGAGTAGGTGTCGGCAAGCTCCTCGCGGATTTTGATGCGAAGACGATCATCGAGGATGCTGGCGAGCAGCATGAGGCGGCGGGTGCGGGCGACATCGCTGGGCATGTCTTCGGTGGGCCAGTAAATGGTGGCGATGGCCTTCGGGATCTCCGTGTCGAAGGGGAAGGACTTGCTCTCGCTCGGCTTCGGGAAGGCCACGCTGCGTTCCTTGGCGTAGTCGGGCTTCTTGTCGGCACGCTTTGGCAGGGCGCCGAGGGTCTTGGCGACGGCGGCGATGGCTTTTTCGAGATCGGCAT
Organism: Verrucomicrobiota bacterium; assembly: GCA_046051905.1. Taxonomy (GTDB): domain Bacteria; phylum Verrucomicrobiota; class Verrucomicrobiia; order Verrucomicrobiales; family Verrucomicrobiaceae; genus Prosthecobacter. The sequence goes on along the minus strand of JBJONJ010000185.1, from coordinate 6,208 downwards.
CACCGACGATGGTGACTTCGAGGTAGTCCTCCGTGAGAGCGGGCGTGAGCCAAGCCTTCACTTCATCGAGCGTGCGCTGCTTGAGCACGTCCTTGGCCGGGAAACCCCAGCGAGGATCGCCGCTGTGGGTGAAGGCCATGACCTCGTTGTTCATGATGCCCTCGGCGGTGTGCTGGAGCTGGGTGTAGAGCGGGTCGATGTTCTTCTCAAACTGACGCGCGGCCTCGATGCGGTAGCCGGGGGCGGTGAGGTAGGCGGCGAGCAGTTGAAGCTGCGCGTCGAGATCGGCGGGGGTGGTGCGGCCGGAGAGCAGGAAGGCCTCGTCGCCGACGCTGAAATCACTGCTGACGGTCTTGCTGGCGAAGACGCGGCGCAGTTCATCGACATCATGTTTCACGAGGCCGCCGAGCTGGAAGGTGCTGCTGGCATAGATGAGGAGGCCTGGCTTGTCCGCGGGGACGGTGAGCTTGCCGCCGCCGAAGTTCACCAGCACGCGAATGGTGCCTTTTTCGAACTCGGTGCGCTTGAAGTTGAGGCGGACGTTGTTCTCAAACACGATCTGCGAGACCTCGAGGTCCTTCGCCTCGCTGCGGGAGGCGATCTTGCCGGCGGGGCCGAAGTCGGTGTAGGCAAAGGCGGCGGTCTCTTCCTTCGCGGGAGGCTCGACGGGCTTCGCAGCGCTGGCGTTGTAAACGTCGGTGATCTGCTTCGCGGCATCGCCATCGAGCTTCAGATTGCCACCGAGGAAGACCTGGATGTCATCGCCCTTCCAATCGGCAACGAGGGCCTCGTGGCATTCCTCTTTCTTCATGGTGGTGAGCACTTTGGCGACGCGGACGAGGTCGTCCTTCGGATGGGTGAAGACTTTTTTCGCGGCGATCTGGCTGACGAGACCGCTGGCGAGGTCACGCGACTTGCGGGTGTCCGCCTGGTCGGCGCGGAGCTTGGCGCTTTTGAGCGTGGAGGCCTTGGCTTCGGCGAATTCGGCATCGGTGAAGCCGTGCTGAAGGGCGCGGCGGATCTCTGTCTCGATGAGCGAGAGGCCGGGCTGCCAGTTCTTCGGATCACACTGGGCCTGGATGCCGCTGGTGAAGACGAAATCGAACTGCTCGTAGCTGTAAGCCTCGGCACCGATGATGGGTGCGCCTTCCGCCTTCGCGAGCTTCGAGAGGCGCTGGTTGATCATGCTGTCGGCAAGGATGCGGACGAGGTTCTTGCGGCGCTCGGCGGTGGTGTCCGGCTTGTTCTCAGCCTGGCGGAGGCGCTCGACGGAGAGGGTCAGAGCCTGCGATTCCATCTCAGTGTGCAGCTTGGCGATCAAACCATGGCCGGTAGAGATTTTGCCAAGCGAGGGGTCTTGGACTTCGGGAGCGGCCTTGGCGGATTCGAAGTGCTTTTTGATCGCGGCGATGACCTGCTGCGGCTCTTTGAAGTCACCGACGGCGACGACGGTGGCACGCTGGGGTGAGTACCATTTGCCGTAGAAGTCCACGAAGCGCTGGCGGGACATCGTTTTCAGAGTGCTCTCGATGCCGATGGGCAGGCGCTTCGGCAGCAGCGACTCCGGCAGGGCGAATTTATAGCCTTCGAGCATGGTGCGATACTCGATGCTATCGCGGGAGAGCTTCTCGCTGAGGATGATGCCGCGCTCCTTGTCGATCTCGTCGGCTTTGAGCAGCATGCCGTCGAGGTCATCGCGGAAGAGGCGCAGGCCATCGTCGAGGTATTTGGCGTTCACCTCGGGGAGTTCGAGCATGTACACGGTTTCTTTGAAGGAGGTGTGGGCGTTCGTGTCCGCACCGAATCCCATGCCGAGGCGCTGGAAGAATTTCACCATGTCGCCATCTTCACCACCTTTGAAGGTGCGGGTGCCGTTGAAGGCCATGTGCTCCAAAAAGTGCGCCATGCCCTGCTGGTCGTCTTCTTCCATCAAAGAGCCCACATCCATGTAAAGACGGATGCTGGCACGTCCCGGCGGCTCATCATGCGGCAGCACGAGGTAGCGAAGTCCATTGTCCAACGAGCCAAAGATGGCCTTCGGGTCCGGTTTGAGATCAGACGTGTCCTGCGGCCAGCCGGCGAAGATCGTGCAACTGGTGAGAAGTAGGCAGAAGAAGGTGCGGAGCATGGTGGCGTGTTGGAACGGGTTGGGATTGAAAACTGAAAAGTGAAAATTGGAGACTGAAAATTGGGGCGCAGGTTGAGAAAGCGGGATGGCGGCGTGAGAATTTTCAGTTTTCAGTTTCCAATTCTCAATTTTCAATGGTTAGCAGCTACCGTTCGCCTCCAGCGCTTCATCAAAACGCCTCGTCTTTCCCCAAACCGGCATTCGGGTCCGGCTCGATGAAGCCCAGCTCAACGAAGAACTCATCCATGGCCATCAGCGTGGCTTCATACATCTCGAAGGAGAGGTTGAAATTGAAGAATCCGTGCCCCTTACCATCGAACTCGATGAGGCGGCAGACGTTCTTCTTCTTCGCGGACTTACGGGCAAAGGTGTAGCTGCCGTCAAAGGGCACCACGCGGTCATCCGTACCATGCATGATGAGCATGGGCGGGAAACCGGCCTTGATGCCACGGTAGAGGTCGGCGGTCTTGCGGGAGGCATTGTCAGGCCAACGATCCTGGTAAGGCGCATGGCGGGACCACGTGTCGATCACCGGATTGAAAAGGACAACGGCATTGGGAACCGGACTGCAGTCGGTGACATCGGAAGGATCATCAAAACCCTTCAAGATGGCCGCGGAGGCGATGGCATGGCCGCCACCGGAACCGCCCACGCCGATGATCTTACTAGGGTTCACGCCGAGTTCGACGGCGTTCATACGGATCCAGCGAATGGCCGAACGGGCATCCGCCATGGCCTGCAGCGGGCCTGCTCCGGGATGGCGGGCGCTCACGCGGTAGTCGAAGCACATCGTCATCATACCACGCGAGGCAAAATAGACGCAGTGTGGGGCAAACTGGGCGATCTGGCCATTGTCCCAGCCGCTGCTGAAGAAGAAGGCCGCCACCGACTTCGGATAAGGCGGGGCCTTGTCCCGCTCCGGTTCCCAAATATACACGGGCAGGTCCACGCCATTCACGCTCTTGAAGATCTCTTCACGAGCGGTCTTGAGCAGTTCCCGACTTCGGTCGATCGGAGGGGTGCGGAGGTGGCCTTCCATGTGCGGGTTTTGTGATGGGCGAGGTTTGAGAGAATTATCAGAACGGCAAATGGTTTCCTTGCCTGTGAGGCAAATAGAGACGCTGAAATGCCCTCTCTGGATGCGGGTTTTGCGGTTGAGTTCGGGCGAAAAAGGCCAAGATGGCGGCCGATATGACGCTCCGACTTTCTCTCTGCCTTGCCGCCGGTCTTTTCGCCTGCCTTCCCGAGCCCGTGGCCGCTCAAACCGCCGGCCCCGAACTCGAAGCCGCGCTCGTGGCCGCCTACGGACGCTGGCGTGATGCGATGCTGCGCCAGGATGCCCGTGCCTGGGCCGGGGCGATCACGCAATACCGCCAGGTGGTGACACGAAACAAGCTGGTGAGCGAAAAGCAGGCCTTCCCCGACCAGGTCTTTGCCACCGCGGGTGATCCGCCGAAGCTCGACGGCCTGCGCCTGCTGGAAGCAGAGGCGGCGGGCAAGACGGCGCACCTCGTTTACTTCGGCAAGGTGGACATCGGCCAGGACCGCGACCTGCTGAAGGACACGCTTTTGAAGCTGAAGTTCGGCTTCGAGAACGGCGGCTGGAAGTATGACAGCAATCGTTTCACCAGCTTTGACACCGCGCCGGAGATGCTCAAAGCGCTGCAATCGGGCAAAAAAGCCGATTTCCTCGACACGCCGGAGTTCACCCCTCCGGGCACGATGCCGCCGGTGCCGCCGCTGTGCCGCGTGCCTGAATTCAAAGGCGGCTACAAGCTGCAATCCTTCGGCTACGAGACGCAGGTGCTCATGAACGGCTTCGACTACACGCCGGTGGAGGACGCGCTCGACCAGCAGGTGGTCATCGGCGGTCTGGTGAGAGGCCAAAACGAGATCACCCTGCGCATGACGCCGGTGCCTACGCCAGAGAATGGAAAGTCCGCCGTGCAGATCCGCCTTTATAGGCTCGACGTGACTCAGCCGGACAAGCCGGGCATCGAGGTGCTGCGCTGGGAGGCGCCGGATGGCAAGGCTCCGAAGCAGATCACCCTGCCCTTCACCGTAAACTGAGCGCCTGGCGCAAAAAGGCCGCCACGACCTTCAGGCGGCCTTTTTCATAAAATTCCGGCCCGCCGTGTTTTGAGCCCAGCAGCGTGATGAGCTTCACCTGGGCTTTGTAAGCCTTCGCGAGCTCCACCGACTGCGCCGGAGGCATCTGCGGATCGGCATCGCCATGCAGAAGGAGCAGCGGCGGATCGGCTTGGTCGAGATGAGCCACCGGACTGGCGAACTTTGCGAGACTCGGGACCTTCTCCGGCAGATCACCGAGCAGCAGTTTCAAGGCGGGAATGCGCATCGTGAGGCCAAATTCCGTGCTCTGGCCGAGGATGGACTGCAAATTGGACGCTCCGTAGAAGCTCACGATGGCCGCCACGTCGCTGCTTTGATCCAAATGATCGCCCACACGGCCTTCGAGAGCCTTGTGGCCATTCGTCACGCCCACCAGCGCCGCGAGATGACCGCCCGCGGAAGAGCCGATGATGGCGATGCGTTCGGCGTCCAGATCGAAGAGCGAGGCCTTGCTGCGCAGAAAACGAATCGCGGCCTTGATGTCATGAATCTGCGCCGGAAACCGCGCCTGCGTGGAAAGCCGGTAGTCCACGCTCGCGATGGCAAAGCCATGCTCCAGCAGGTCGGCGATCGGCACATCGCTCTTCGAGCCCGCCCGCCAGGCGCCGCCGTGCACATACACAATCAAGGGCGGATGCTTCACGCCAGAGGGGCGATGCAGATCCAGCAACAGCGGCAGGTCATCGACGCGGGCATATTCGACATCCGTCTGCGTGTCCGCGAACCCGCTGGAGGCGACGCAGAACAGGATGAGCAACAAGCGTTTCAGGTCACTCGAGACGGATTTCATGGCTGGAGACGGTCAAGGTGGAGCCGTTTTCACGATGCGCATGCACGGTGATGAGATTGATTGTCTTCACCGGGCCTTCGACGAGGGTTTCACCGGTGTAGGCAGCGCTGAGGGCTTTTTTCATTGGCGTCGAGGTCCACGCGTCGAACTCCATCTGAATGCTGTAGTCCGGGTGGCGGTTCACGGACCACCAGAGCGTGTTTTCCTGCGGATCGCTGCCATCAGGAAACGCCGCCATGACAGTCACACGATGCGTGTCCTTGTCCCACCAGGCCGTCACTTTCGGCGGGACCACCATGCGCCGCGCGCCAAAGAAGTGATGGGTGGCAAAGGCGTAGAGGTTTTCATCCACCTCCGGCAAGCCGTTCACCGCCTTCACAAAGCCAGCCTCCTTCGCGCCGCCATGCTGGCCGCCGGGCACGATGTAAACCGGCAGCCGCGGAAACCGCCGGCCCAGCTCCACGAGCCCAGGACTGACATTGTCATTCGAACCTTGGTTGTAGAAGATTTCCGTGCCGCGCTGCTTCAGCACGTCGAGGTAGTTCGTGGTGCGGCAGGCTTCCCAGGCCGCGTTGCAGGCGGTTTTCATCTCGTCCTCGCTCCAGCCGGCCTCGCGGGCCATTTTTACGGTGATGCGCTCGTCGGAGCGGGCCTTCTGACGCGTGAGCAGCTTCTCCTTGCCGACCGGGTCCTTCATCGCGGCGATGAACGCGTCATTCATCCGCGTGATCTCCGGCGGCATCATGCCTTCGACATACGGCCCGCCGGGACTTTCGATCACCGGCGCCACGACGGGCATGATGGCGGTGAACCGATCATCCGCGATGCCCGCCGCGGCGGTGGCCACGCCACGCTTCGAGCCGCCGGTGGCGAGCACTTTTTTGGGCTGAAACACCTCCTTCTCCGCCACGGCGGCCGTGAGCGCCCGCATGTCACTGATGCCCCAGATCCACGCCGGCGTGTAACGGGTGTTTTTCGTCTGGATGAAGCGCTCCTCCATCATGAGATGCAGTTTTCCCACCGGCTCCATCCCATCGATGGGCACCATGCCGATGAAGACGAGCCCCACGCCATGCTCCTTGAGCAGGCGCAGCTTTGCGCCGGTAGCGGCGGCGGGTTTCGGCTGCAGACCGGTGTTTTCGATGAGCACGTTGGTGCAG
>JBJONJ010000184.1:0-12053 GCA_046051905.1 Verrucomicrobiota bacterium | reverse complement strand
AGGTCTCGGACGCGTTCTTGATCGCGGCGTTGATCTCTTTGAGGGAAGTTTCTTTGGTGCTGCGGAACGTCAGGTCCACGACGGAAACCGTCGGGGTCGGCACGCGGAAGGACATGCCGGTGAGCTTGCCCTTCACTTCCGGGATGGCGAGGCCCACGGCCTTCGCGGCACCGGTGCTGCTCGGGATGATGTTGATCGCGGCGCTGCGGCCACCTTTCCAATCCTTGGCGCTCGGGCCGTCCACGGTCTTCTGCGTGGCGGTGTAGCTGTGAATGGTGGTCATGAGGCCTTCAGCCACGCCGAATCCTTCTTTCAGAAGAACGTGCACCACGGGGGCGAGGCAGTTCGTCGTGCAGGAGGCATTGGAAATGACGTGATGCTTGCTGGCATCATACTTCTCGTGGTTCACCCCCATGACAATGGTGATGTCCTCTTCTTTGCCGGGAGCAGAGATGATGACCTTCTTCGCGCCAGCGTCGATATGGCCCTGGGCCTTGCTGCGCTCGGTGAAGAGGCCGGTGGATTCGATCACGATGTCCACACCGAGTTCCTTCCAAGGAAGGGCGGCAGGACCCGCACGGACGGCGAGGCATTTGATCTCATTGCCATCGACTACAAGGATGTCGTCCTTGGCGAGATCGGGGCTGCTCTTCTTGGAAAAGACGTTCTCACGGGCTTTGCCCTGCGTGGAGTCATACTTTACGAGGTAAGCGAGGTTGTCCGCAGGGACGAGGTCATTGACGGCCACCACCTGGATCTCTTTGCCCAGGAGGCCCTGATCACAGATTGCGCGAAAAACGAGGCGGCCGATGCGCCCGAAACCATTGATGCCGATTTTGACCATAGTGTGTTCGATTGAGTTTGGAGTTTTTGAGGGCCGCAGACCTAGCCCGGCAGGGGGGCATGTCAACCGTGGAGGCTTCACGTGGCAGCAGGCAGCCTGCCAATCACTGGACTTTCGCCATTGCCCCGCTCCGCTTAGGCGCTACGTCTTCACCCAACTCATGTTTGTCGATCAGATCAAAGTTTATGCCCGCGCCGGTAAAGGTGGCGACGGGTCCGTGCATTTCCACCGTGGCAAGTTCCGTCCCAAGGGCGGCCCTGATGGAGGGGATGGTGGAGCAGGTGGCGATGTCATCCTGGAGGTGGACCCGAGCACGGACAGCCTGCGCAATTATGTCTTCAATGGCCGGCTCCTCGCTGACGACGGCCAGAAAGGCATGGGCAGGCAATGCACCGGCCGCAGCGCCGAGGACAAAGTATATAAAGTGCCGCCTGGCACGCTGGTGAGCCGCATCATCGAGGAGGAAGATCCAGAGACCGGCGAGATGAACCTGCACTTCGAGCCCGTGGCGGACCTCACGGAGGTCGGCTCAAGCTTTGTGCTCTGCAAAGGCGGCAAGGGCGGCAAGGGAAACATCCATTTCAAGACCAGCACGCACCAGGCCCCGCGTGAGTTTACTCCCGGCACCCCTGGGGAGGAAGGACGCTTCCACTTTGAGCTGCGCAGCATCGCCGAGGCAGGCCTCGTGGGTGCCCCGAACGCGGGCAAGTCCACGCTGCTGTCCAAACTGAGCGCCGCGAAGCCGAAGATCGCGAATTATCCCTTCACCACGCTCCAGCCAATGGTCGGCGTGATTGAGTTCGGCCCCTTCCGCCGCGGCACGCTGGCGGACATCCCCGGCCTCATCGAGGGGGCGCATCAAAACATCGGCCTCGGCCATGACTTCCTGCGCCACATCATGCGCTGCCGCGTGCTGCTGTTCGTCGTCGATGCCGCCGGCACCGAGGGTCGTGATCCCGTGACAGACTTGGAAACTGTCCGCGCCGAGGTGTCACTCTACTCGAAAGAGCTCTCCAAGCGCCCATGGTGCATCCTTGCCAACAAATGCGATCTACCCGAAGCCGCCGAGCACCTCGCCAATCTCAAGGAGCGCTTCAAACGCGTCAAAATCCATCCCATCTCCGCTCAGACCGGCCAGGGCCTCGACAAGCTCCGCGACTGGCTCGACGATAAAATCGGGTATGATGTAACGAAGTGAGTGACCCTGCGGCCTCTCACCGCTCTGACGCCACCGGCGTGTAGGATGCGGCGAGATCGACTTTGAAGCGCCAGTTGATCACTTCGGCTTGCGGAGCGTCCTGACGTTGGAAAGACAACGACGCGACGACTTCCTCGCGGCGGATGCGGTAGGGGAACTGGTAGCGCACGGTCTTCGAGGCCTCGTCGTAGAGGGCGGGCACGGTGCCGAGGCCGCCGATGCGCAGCTTCACGCTCTCGGGGAGCACGGCACCGGCGTTGGAGAGGTTTGCCTCGATCATCGGGCGGCGCTCGGTGATGGTGGCATCGGGCTTCGGGCTGAGCTCGATGATCAATTTGCCGCTCTCGTCCTTCGCATCGGCCAGCAGGAACTTGTTGGAGCTGACATCGCCACGGCCGCGGAAGCTGGTGGCGAGCTTGAAGTTCGTGTCGCTATCCCCGTGGATGATGTAGCGGCCGAGCTTGCCATTCGGCGTCTCCCAGCCGGTCTTCTGGCCGTTCACGGTGACGAGGCTTTCGTAGCCAATTTGAAGACCGGTCTCCATGATCGCATCGTCAAAGACCCCGTAAGGATAGGCGAAGGAGGGGATCTTCACCTTGAGGTTCTGCTCGAGGAACTCGCGCGAGTCTTTCAGCTCGGAGAGAATCCATTGCTGGTAGTCCGCGTCGGTCATCTTGGCCTTCGGCTTCTTTTTGAGGCTCTCGTGCGAGACGCTGTGGCTGCCGATCTCGCAGCCGTGCTGCATCATCTCCTTGATCTGGTCCCAGCTCATCGAGCGGCCGCCGATGTTCACATACTTCTTGTAAAGATAGACAGTGAAGGGGAAGCCGAACTCCTTCAGCACCGGATACGCGTAGGTGTAAACGCCCTCCCAGCCGTCGTCGAAGGTGATCACGATGGACTCCTGCGGGATGTTCTTCTCGCCCTTCTTCCACGCCATCACTTCGCTGAGGGACACAACGGGGATCTGCGAGTCTTTGATGGCCTGCATCTGCTCGCGGAACTTTGATCCGGCGATGAGCATCGGGCTGCCGCCGCGGTCACGCACATCGTGATAGCCTAGGATGGCCACGGTGGCGGACTTGTTCAGCTCAAAGGCGGGCGCTGCGGGGATCACGGGCTCCGGCGCGGCAGCCTCGAGCATGGCGGAGTCCTTCAGCTTCTTCTCGATAAGCTCCTGCTCGGGCGTGAGTTGCGGCTCGGCAGGCTTTGGCGCGGGCTTGGGAGGCAGCGCACCGCTTTTTTCCGCCAGCCGCTCCAGCTTGTCCTGGATGCGCTTGCATGAGGGCAGCGCGGCGAGGGCCATCAGGATGAAAAACGGGAGCGTGAGGCGATGCATGAGACGGAGAGGACTACGAGGCCGGTTTGGCCGGGGTGATGAAAAGATGGCGCAAGATGAGGCTGGAACTCGATTTGTCACCCGCCGTGATGCGCAGATCACGACCGCGAAGATCGGCGGGCAAAGTCACACGACCCAGCCGCAGCACACGGAAGGTCTCCGCGTCCTTTGTAACCTTTTCCAACGGCAACTCGGTCTCGATCTGCTGGCCGGCGAGGTCCACCACGAGCTTCAAGGGCGCAGAAAGCACCGGGCAGGCATACTCGAGGTGCACGTCGTAAGCCCCCGCGGCCATGAATTCCACGCGCCACTCCATCTCGCCGATTTTCGCGGTGGGCTCGACGGACACGCTGCCCTTTGAAAGCGCCGGCGAGAGGGCGATGACAGCCTGCTTGGCTTCTTTCGGTGGCGGCGGAACCTCAGGCATGGGCATCGGCGTTCCAGCGGCTAGCGGTGCACGTGCCGTGGCGAGGTCGATGACGCCGCCGCGTTTCAGCAACTCCTGCACGCGGGCGATCTCGGCGAGGTAGGGAGCCTTGTCCGTGGCGCTGGCGGCAGCTTTTTGCAGGCTGATCAGATACTGGCTGATGAGAGGGATGTGCCGCATGCTGAGCTCCCGCTGATAAATCGCCTCCATCTGCTCCAGCGTCGCGGGCGCGGTCGTCTGCGCCTGCGAGGAGGCGATGGCAAAAAACACGATGAGGCAGGCGCGGATCATTTCTTCGAGTTGTTATCGTGACTCAAGGCCCAGGCCCCCGATGGCGACAGGCGGGTCTTTGCCGCCTGCTCACGATCAAACAAGGACTTCAGCAGGGCGTTTTCACCCATGCTGCCCTTCTTGTTGATCGGCACATACAACGCCGCGAGCCCCTGATCGATCAGCACATTCTGAAACAGGCCCACATCCGGCAGAAACACCAGCGCCTCTATTTCGCTCGCGCCTTCCGGCATCGGCTTGGCCATCAAACGCAGCGTTTTGCCGCGCAAATAACCCGCGGTGAACTCCTGCGCGGCACGCCCCACCGCCAGCGCATCTTCGACATCGATGCGAAATCTCGCCGCGAGCGTGTTCAAGGTCTTGTCATCGCTTTTCACCGGCGGACACACCACCCAAAGCAGGCGCACTTTGAGCTCGCGACCTTCGCGCAGCACTTTGAAGCGATCACCCGCTTCGATCGGTCCTTCGGCCAGCGTGGCCTCGATCACTTCATCATATCCATCGAGCCCACCGGAAGCATCCGCCATCGAACGCGGCGGCGAGAAGCGCGGCTTTGCCTCTTTTTTATCCGCCAGACGATCGAGTCGCTTCAACTCGGCCTTCGCTTCATTTTGGCTCTTGGCATCCACGCGTTGCAATTCCGTGCGATAAGCCTCCACAACGGCCTTTTGAGCCTCCGCGAGCTCGCTGGTCAAAGTCGTGCGAATGGCCTCCAGCGCTGTTTTCACATCAATCGGCTCCGTCGGTGCCGCGGCCGTGGTTTCGGTGACTGGCACCAGTTTGAGGCCGCGCAGGCGGAGGAAGTTCGCCGGATAGCCCGCCGAGGCCACGAGCCGCAGCGTGAGCGGCGACCGCGTAAAGGTCAGCTCTGCGCTTTGCACCTTCACAAAGGTCGTTTCATCGGCGCTGCGTGGAATTTCGACACTCACACGGTTGCTTGCGGCCGTCACGAGTCCCGTGACCTCGCCAAACTCGAACACCGCCTTGTCCTGCGGCTGCAGTTTCGCCGAGGCAAAGGCCACTGGTGCATCTGTCATGCTCGCCTCAAACTCCAGGCGATACTTCCCAGGCGTGAGACGGAAGAGCGACCACTCCACGCCGCTGCCGCTCGATCGGAAATTGCCCAGCGAGTCGCCCGAGGCCTGCGCCGATCCCATCAGCCGCGTGCCCGCGAGCGTCAACATCACCGCGCTCGTGCTCGGCACGCCTGCATACACCGATTCGAGCTGCTGCCGCCGCTGCTGAAACTGCCGCGCCTGCTCGAAATCACCCGCCGCGGCCAGCGCCGCCTCACGAGCCGCCAGCGCCAGCGCATACTGCTCCGTGACCTTCTGCGAATCCGTCAGTGCTTTGTTCAGCAAGGCCTGCCGAGCCTCCGACAAATCCGCTGGCTCCTGCGCCATGCCTTTGAAGACGGCGAGGAGAACGAAAACAAAACTGGAGATCAGCAAACGCATGAGTGGGTATTCAACGAGAGGCCGGCACGAGCGTCACGCCGAGCAGTTGCATGAGGTTGTCTTTAAAAACGGTCGTCGCGGTCAGCGTGAGAGTGGTGGCACCTTCGCTGAGCTTCAGCGTGCCGAGGTTTCGATCCTCAGGGCCTTTCAGCGTGGTCTCGACGGGACCCGTCAGCGTGAAACGAGATTCCTTCGCTGTGATGCTGCCACCTTCCAGCGGACCGCAGCGGTAGCGCAGCACGACCTCGTAACCACCTGGCGGCAGTGACGGCAGCTTCCACTCCGCCGAGGCTCCCGGTCGCGACCATCCCGTGAGGGCACCGCCCTCGCGTTTCACCTCCTTGAGCACCGCGTTGTCGATGGAAAGCGTGATCTTGTCGCCAAGCTCCGCGGCTTTCATCGACACCTCGCGCGACTGAAGCAGCAGCAGTTCCTTGTCGAGCCGCTCGATCTCATGCTGGAGCTTCAGCCGCTCCTCGCGGGCGCGGATGGCACCATCGTAGTCCCGCGATGCGGCGAGTTTTTTCTCCAGCGTGACCAGCTCCGACATCTGGCGTTTCACCGGCCCCAGCGTGGCCACGATCCACGACCGCTCGAAGTTCAACCGCAGCGCCGCCACCTCCTGCGCACACGCCGTGGCAGCCAGCCCCGCGCCAAGCAGCAGGCAGGCGCCCAGGCGGCGCAAAGACACAGCAGTTTCCATTCGATTGAAGAGCGACGAGCGTAGCGAAAAGCCCCCCTCCGCACAAGCGGCAATCAACCCGCTCAATTCCTGTGCCGGGCGATGATCTGGATGAAGTCTGGGAGATAGTCGCGGGCCTTCTTTTCGCCGACGCCGCGGATCTTCATCCCGTCTTCGAGGGTCTTGGGCTTCAGCCGGGTCATGAATTCGAGCGTTTGATTGCTGAAGATGATGTAGGGCGGCACGCCTTCCGACTCGGCGAGGGTATTGCGGTGCTTCTTGAGCTTGTCGAAGAGGCTTTCGTCGAAACCGAGCTCGCGGCTGGCGATCTCGTTCTGAGCGGTTTTGGTCGTTTTGGAGGGTTTCGGAGCACTCGAAGCACTGGGCCAGCGTATCCGGATGTTCTCGCCCGTGCGCATCACCTCGGCACCGCGACGGGTTAGATTAATCTTGGGATACTCGTCCGTGGTCGTTTCGATCAGGCCGGCCTTTTCGAGCTCGATGAAGAGGGGATGCAGGACCTGGGTGCCGACATGTTTCAGCAGGCCGTAGGTGGTTAGCTGATCGAGTCCGGCATCGACGATGTCCTTCGACTTCGAGCCGACGAGCATGTTGATGATGCGGCCTTTGCCAAAGCGGCCTTCCCAGGAGCCATCGGGACGCTTCACGGCCATGCGGGCGATGCCACTGAGGGTTTGACGAAGCATCGTGACCTCCTCGGGCGTGCCTTCACGCGGTGGCTGCACGCCCTCGGCACGGCAGACATCGCAGGAGCCACACGGAGTCGATTCTTCCTCGCCGAAGTAACGCAAAATCTGCTCCTGACGGCAGGCTTTGTCGTCGTAGCAGAGGTCGATCATCGCCTTGAGCTTCGAGCGATCTCGACGGTCTTTCTCGGCGAGGGCCTTCAAATCGAGCGGAAGGTCTCGGGCGAGCAATTTGGGCTGGAGGAGGCGTGTGCCACGGATGCGCTTGCCGGGGATGTCGAAGCGCTCGATGACATCCATGCGGTTCAGCAAGCTTAAAGCGGAGGAGATGCCCATGCTATTTTTGGCACCGGTGAAGTCCGTGATGTCGTCGATGGAGGCATGGACTTCGTTTTGCGCATCGGCGCGGTTCAAAAGAGCCTGGTAAGTGGCGCGGATGATGTCGGGCGAAGGGTTGTTGCCCTCAATGAAGAACTCCTGCGTGCGAGTATCGGCGAAGTTGAAGTAGAGATCGCACTGCGAAGGCTCGCCATCGCGTCCGGCACGTCCGGCTTCCTGATAGTAGGCCTCCACACTGCCGGGCACATCGAAGTGGGCCACGAAGCGAACGTCCGAGCGGTCGATGCCCATACCAAAGGCATTGGTGGCGACGGCGACATCGGCTTTTTTCTCGATGAACTTCGTCTGGCGGCTCTCGCGCTCCTTGTCGTCGAGCCCGCCATGGTATTCGATGACCTTGATTCTCCGTTCGCGAAGCTCCGCGCCGACCTCCTCGACTTTTTTCCGCGTGGCGCAGTAAACGATGCCGGTCTTGTGCGTGGCGATGAGCTTGATGAGGCGCTGATACTTGTCGTCGTTCGTCTTGGTGGGAATGATGTTGAGGCTCAGATTTGGCCTCTCAAAGCCACGAATGGCAATCAGCGGATCACGCAGCGCCAACGTACGCAAAATATCATCCCGAACCTCCGGTGTGGCGGTGGCGGTGAGCGCGACGACTTGAGGGCGATCTAGATTTTGGAGGGCCTCGCCGAGGCGCATGTAATCCGGCCGGAAGTCATGCCCCCACTGCGAAAGGCAGTGCGCTTCATCGACGGCAAAGAGGGCGATCTGCACCTCTCGCAACGCATTCGTGAAGCTGCGGCTGCGAAAGCGCTCGGGAGCCACATAGACGAGCTTGTACTCGCCATTTCGCAGGCTTTGGATGCGCTGCATCTGCTCGCCGAGCGAGAGGCTGCTGTTGATGAGCGTGGCGGGAATGCCGCGACGCTCCAGCGCATCGACCTGATCCTTCATCAAAGCAATGAGCGGGCTCACGACGACGGTGACGCCATCCATGACCATCGCCGGAAGCTGGTAGCAGAGCGATTTCCCACCGCCGGTGGGCATGATGACCATCGTGTCCCGCCCCGAAAGGATCGAAGCCATCACCGGCTCTTGCCCATCGAGGAACTCGCGGAAGCCAAAATGCTTTCGCAACGCCTCGCGGGCGTCGTGGATGGGTGTTTCGTCAGTTTCAGGCACGGCGCAGCATGGCGAGCAAAAACGAGCTTGTCACTTTTCACGAGATAGACTGTGGTATGAAATCGGCTTCCAATGGTCATGAACGCGAATCCAAGCTGAATCGGAACTGAATGACCGCGAGAGGTCAGATTCGCGGCGATTCGCTTGTCATTTGGATTTCATTCGCGTTGAAAAAGGAATGCTTCGTAAAGACGGGAGGTCTTTCAGACAGGAGATTCGATGCCGAACCCATTTCCTTCTTGTGATTGGGGTTGCGTCAGTCCTCGCACCTCAGAAGGATTCAGAAAAAACGTGGACTCCAACAGGCTTTTTGGATTATACCTAAATGAATTCCTTGCAAAAATCATGCAGAAACCCATCTCATGGCCAATGCACACCCAGGCGTATTACTTGGTTGTTGTTAACTTTTTGCCTTATAATTGGATTTCTTTTCTACTAAGTCTTGTCTTGTCAGATGGCAGTGAGGCGAGAAGTTCGTGGGTCAGTGGGGGCCACTCCGGCCATCGTCTTAGCCACCGGATCACAGATCGGCTGTGGCAGGCTGGGCCTCGTGAAGTTCCTCGACCAAGGCGAAATCCAGGGGGGGCAGCGCCGATGGCAAAGGCTGGGTGGTACTCTCCTTCGATACCACACCCGGCAGCCTCGACACAACGCTTTTCCCTGCCGCCCTTACGAAATGAAAATACCGGGCCATCTACCGCGTGCCCGACCACTAAGTCGGCCAGTGTAGCGAGGAGGCCAGTGTGAATGTAGGCGGGTGAGCGACCGAAACGCTTTTCCTGATAACAACTTAACTTAACAACCAAAAGCGTGAACACCGCCTCCTCTCACCAGACATCCAATGTGTTTGGCCTATTTCGCGGCCGTGCCCGCAGGGCGCGGCTTCTCCACGGTTATATGATCGCCACACTGTTTTTACTTCCAGTCTGGCCGCAGGTCGTGCATGCGGAAGACGATCCGCCGCCAGAAGAAACGTGGAGCGAGCCAGTGCCGCAGTCTCTCCTGATGGCACAGTTATCCTCGCCGCAGGGGGAGATATTCAAGGAAAATGATACTTCCAAGCAGCTTGACGTACTCGTTGAGCGCCACTCATGGCAGGTCAGCACCAGCAGCTTGGGGAATACCTTGATCACAGACTATGCCGTGGAGGTTGTCTCCCAGGCGGACGTAGATTTTTCCATCACCTCGCCAAATGCGAATGGTGTAGGCAGCATCTTTTTAGCGAGTACGAACACCGATTCGAGTGGAAGAGGTAGCGCGGTCATTCCACTCGATGGAGCACCGATCGTGGTAGTCCAAGCCTCCGTGCTTACGACCTCTTATGAGAGCACAACGAGCTCGTACACCTTCACGTTGGAGGCTCCTGTCGAGGAATGGTCCTTCTCGCATTCGGAGGCGCTGCTTCAGGCTACGTTTTCAGCCGAAAGAGACTCCGTGCTGGCTATCGGCGAGCAGCGCACCTGCATCTTGACAGCCACATATGAGAGCTGGGATGTGTACACGAGCAACTTCGGCAACACAGAGACGCGCAACTATGCCTCCACCCCGGCCGCCGGGGCCAGTGTGTACTGGGCTCTTTATTCAGCGGACGGGTCTATTTCGAGTGCATCTGGCGAGCAGCTCGAATCCGATGGAACAGGCACCATCGAATTTATCATGGGATCATCGGATGCGACGGTGCAAGCAGCACTGAGTTACCTTTCCACCACCACGGCGACCGCCACCAAATCGTTCACCCCTGCTGCGGTCACAGAAACATGGACGTATGAGCGGACTGAAGGCTACATTTCCACCACTCTAGACGACACCTCTAGCTCCATCAGTCTGGCTACTGGGACCTCCCGCGTAATCGATGCTGCGGTCACCCTTACCACCTGGGAAATCTGGAACGGCAGCCTTGGAAACACCGAAATTCGTAATTATTCGAGCGGGCCAGCTATCGGAACTCCTGTCTATTTCCAGATTCCATCTGGTGATGGTTCCTGGAGTAAGGGTGGACTAGGATCGTCACTCGACACGAGCGCCACTACAAACGGGAATGGCCGCGCTAGCGTGACGTTTTACATGGGCACTAGCGATTCGGAGATTAGCGCGTCAGCCCACTATAACAGCGCACAATCATCTGATAGCATGACACTGATTTGTGACTCAAGCGGTGGCGGCGGCGTTGAAACTTGGACTTTCCAAGGACTCTACCAAGAACTTCTCGTTAACGCGGTTGCCACGAACACCACAGCCGCCTCCGTTCCGGTCAATGCCACGGTGAGCTACCGGACATGGGAAGTCTGGAGTAATCAATACGGCAACACGGAGAATCGCAACGATAGCACCAGCGCCGCGATCAATGCCCCCGTCAGCATTTTCGTCACTACCGGGAATGGCTCGGTTTCCTCATCGGCGACCTCAACCGACACCTCGGGTGGTTATGGAGCGACTTACGCCGCAGCATCCCAAGCCTCGGTAGTGACGATCTCGGCCAGTTTCACCACAGCTAATGGCTCGGTGTCAGGCAGCAGCTCGGTAGCGATAGTCAACATCGATTCGGACGGTGATAGCTACAGCAACGCTGATGAAGTCACGGCTGGATCTGATCCAAACAATTCGGAGTCTTCACCCGGCAACACTGGCGGCGGCGGCGGTGGTGGCGCTGACGGCGGTGACGGCGGTGACGAATCCGTGTATCTTGTAGAAGTTATTGAACCAATGTTGTGGCTAGAAAAGCCAGCGGAAACGGTTTGGGGTAAATGGACTTACGTTACACTATCTGTCGTGAGCATTAATGGGCAAGATTACCACGTTGGCTCCCGCGCCCGCTGGGGTATAGTGACACATACACTATACAAAATGAAACAGTATGTGTGGAGCGATGGAAGTGTGAGAGAAGAAGAAATAACTTCCACCTACCAAGATATGGGGCCTGCTTTAGCAATCGAGCCTTGGTCGGGATTTACTTCACAAATGACTGAAAACTAATCAATGCCATCACCCTATTTCTTCATGAATACGAAACTTTTTCTATCCAAAATGAATATGACCTCATTATTCTTTAGATTGCTCTATTGCAGCACCATCGGCTGCCTGCTTTTCAGTGACCTGCTTCGGTTGCTTCAAATAGGACTTCCCGAACAATTGCGATGGTCACAAACGATCTATTTGATCATCAACTATGCATGCATGGTATTGGCTATCGAGAGCTCTTTTTTTCTTTTTAGAACGCTCAAGAAGCATTCGATCGCATCCCTTCAAGCCGCTGTTTCGCTCGCATATTTGGGATTGGTGTTAATGCATGTTTACCTTAGCGTTTGGTTTCTCAACAAATCGCGGGCGTTTGCAAGCACGTCGGGTGAACTTCTGCAGCTGATACATCCTCATTGGTGGAATTCATTTTACTATGGATGGTTTCTGTTGGCTGTTGTGGCTCTATTTTTGGCACTGGTGCTAAAGCCTGGGGACAAAAGTGGAAACTCGTTACAAGTTGAATTCACTTCAAAGGCCTGGTTGATCAGGGCTGTCATTGTTTCGCTAGCAGGAAGCTGGATATTTCTGCACCTTAATGGCGGCTTAATAGATCGGCTTTTTTTAGCACT
>JBJONJ010000183.1:0-14024 GCA_046051905.1 Verrucomicrobiota bacterium | reverse complement strand
TGGCAAGGACGGCAAAACCGTCTCCTTCTGCTGCGAGAAGTGCAAAGCGAAGTTCGACGCGAAGAACAAGTAATCGAGACGCCAGTCACGAGTTTTCACGAGCGGAGCCGGGAGACCGGCTTCGTTTTTTTACGCTTGGCGGAGTCGAAAAAGTCGCGCAAGCCATCCCGCCACAAACGCCAGCGCCAGCCAGGGCGTGAGCCAGCCCCAGCGGGTGAAGAAGGTCAGCTCCTTCTCCGGTGTGATGCGGCCATTGAGCGCGTCCTCGACCATTGGAGGGATGCGCTGACTCCACCAGCCATGCGCGTCGATGATCTGCGAGACTCCCGACGAAGCGGCTACGATGAATGGACGGCGATTTTCCGCGGCGCGCAGCCGGAAAAGCTGCGCGTGCTGGATGTGCTGCTTCTCACCCCAGTGCGCCGCGTCCATCGAAGGCACCGCGAAGAACTCCGCGCCATCGAGAGTCATGTGCCGGACGACGTCTTGGAAGTCACAGTCGAAGCAAACAGGAGTGCCCATGCCCCCCAGCGGCGTGTCGATGGCCTTCAGCGTGGGTCCTGTCTCGCCATCGTTGAAGAAATGCGCGGTGTGATGCTTGCCATGCTCGCCGAGGACTCGTGCGCCATCGACAGTAAGAGCCGTGTTTTGCCAGTTGTCGCCACCGAGACCGGTTTGAGTGCCGAAAACGATGATCGCCTTCCTTTTCGCCGCCAAACCCTGAATCGTCGCGAGGTCACTGGAAGCCCGCACATCCTTCGGAACGGCATATTCCGGCCACACGATGAGTTTGGCGATGCCGGCGATCTCCTCGCGGTTCTTGTTCTTCTTCAGCACCGCGAGGCCGGCGGGCTCGCCAAACAGGCCCTGATACTCAAGATGTCGCACCGTGGCGCCAATGCCCGCGCTGCCCGCGTAGATGGTGGCGAGCAGCTTCTTTGCCTCCTCGCCCTCCGGAAAGCTCCCCGCACCGGTGACGAGCCAGCACACGGCGGGCGCGACCTCCGCCGCGCCTTTTCTCTCGATGCGGTGAAGCTTCCAAGGGCCGTCGATCCAGGCGGCATGGCCAGGAAAGCTGGTGAGGGATGCCGGCGGGCCGATTTTGCCCGCATCGGGCATCAGACGGGCGGGATCGTTGGGCTCGATGCCCTTCGCCTGGTCGGCGTGCGCCCCGTCATCACACTGCCCCGCGTGGGCGAGCACACTGGCGCCGCGGCGTGGAACTGATCGAAGCGGATGCCCTCGCGGGCCATCGCGTCAAAGTTCGGTGTCTTCACCTGCGGATGGCCGTTGTAAGCCATGTCTCCCCAGCCCTGATCATCCGCCATGACGAGCACGACATTCGGCGGATCAGACGGCGCGGCGAAGGCGAGCGAGGTGGATAGGGCAAGGAGCAAACAGGGGAGCTTCATGCCGGTTTATACGGCAGAGGGCCGCGACGTGGGAAGCGGATTTCTGCTGGCCCGGGGGGGCTAGGCTCACGCCTTGGCGTTCCAAACAAACGTCACCGGCTTGTCGATGTCCGGGTGGACGCTGTGATGCACGGGGCAGCCGAGGGCGGTGGCTTCGAGGAGCTTGCGCTCGGGATGGTCGGGTGGCAGCGGGATCTCGATGGTGATGGGCAGGCGCACGATGCGACGCGGGCTGTCCTCGCTCATGTGCTTTTCGACGCTGACCTTCATGCCGGTGACATCGAGCTGCTTCTGCTGCGCCTTGATCCCGATCACCGTGGCCATGCAGGAGGCGAGCGCGGTGGCGACGAGGTCGGTGGGGGAGAAGGACTCGCCCTTGCCGCAGTTGTCCACGGGCGCGTCGGTGATGAGGGTGTTCTTCGAGGGGCCGTGGGTGGCCTGGCAGCGGAGGTCGCCGGTGTAATCGACAGTGATGGAGACAGCCATGATGGGTGGGATGAGGGTGAAGGGTCGGGTGGATGAAACGAAGGCGTCAAAGCCGCCATTAGCGCTCTTTCTTCGGTCCCTTGCCGCGTACGCTCATGCGGAAGGGCACGCCGGGAGCGGGCCATTCATCGCGGATGACCTTTTCGAGGTAGCGGGTGTAGCTCTCGGTGAGCTTCGAGGCGCGGTTGGCGAAGAGGACGAAATGCGGAATGGGGATGGCGAATTCCGCGGCCTCGTTCACCTGGGTGGCGTAGAGCAGCTTGAAGCTGTGCGTGCTGCGGCCGAGGGCGCCCGGGGTGTTTTCGATGGCGTTGGCGAGCAGGCGGTTCAAGGCGCCGGTGCTGATGCGGTTCTGCGCTCCCTGGCGCACCTTTTCGACCTGCACGAAGAGCTTGCCGATGTGCTCCTTGTTCTTCGCGGAAATGGCGATGAGCGGGGCGTAGCTCAGGAAGAAGAACTCGCGCCGCATCATCTCCTCCAGGTGCTCGATACGGTCCTTCTGCTTCCCGCTGGGATGGAAGAGATCCCACTTGTTCATCACCAGAATGCAGGGCTTCCGCGTCTCCATGATGATCTGGGCGATCTTGCGGTCCTGCATCTTCGCACCGTCGGCGCAATCGACGACGAGCAGCACGAGATCCGCCCGTTTGATGCTCTGGATGCTGCGGTCCACGCTGGAAATCTCGACGTAGGTGTCGAGCTTCGCGCGGCGGCGGATGCCGGCCGTGTCGATCAATTGATAGCGCTTCCCGTTGTAGCTGGTCTCGATGTCCAGCGCATCCCGGGTCGTGCCGGCCACGGGGCTCACGATGGCGCGGTCCTGGCCGAGAATGGCGTTCACGAGAGACGATTTGCCTGCGTTGGGCCGGCCGACGATGGCGAGCTTCAGGGGCTTCGCGTTCTGACCGGCGATGGCCTCCTCGGTTTCAGTCGATTCCTTCAAGTCGAGCTTCTCGGCGATCATCGCGATGAGGTCGTCGATGCCTTTGCCATGCGCGGCGCTGACCTCGACGTAGTTTTCAAAGCCGAGGCGGGCAAATTCGCCCGAGTGAAGCTTTCGCGAAGGGGAATCGGCCTTGTTGCAGACGAGAATGACGGGCTTGGTGGTGCGGCGCAGCTCGCGGGCGAGCGTGGCATCAATGGGGGTGACACCGTCCATGATATCGACGACAAAGAGCAGCATGTCCGCCACATCCAGGGCGATGCTGGCTTCCGTCTGCACCTGGTCGGTCAGCACGTCCTCGGTGTTCGCCCCGATGCCGCCGGTGTCCATGATCTCGAACCACGCGGGGCCTTTGCGGCATTGGGCGGTGATGCGGTCACGCGTCACGCCCGCCATGTCGTGGACGATGGAGATGTTTTTCCCCGCGAGACGGTTAAAGAGCGCGGATTTGCCGACATTGGGACGGCCGACGATGGCAACGGTTTTGAGCATGGTTCACAGAGCATGCCCCGCCCCCGCCGTCAATCATGCCCGGCGGCTTTGATCTGCCGCACGCCATCGGCGAGGTAGAGAAAGCCGGAAATGACCGTGAACAGTGTCGCCAGCGCCGTGGGCCACACGCGGTCCACGAACCGCAGATCAAGCAAAACCCAGGAAATGGCCGTGATCTGGAAAAAGGTGGCCACTTTGCCTGTCCAGTGTGGCTTCACCACGCACTTTCCGGCGAAATGATCGACGAGGAAGGCGCCGCCGATGGAGGCCATGTCGCGAAAGATGACGATGACCGGGAACCAAAGCGGAAAATGCTGCGGCCAGGAGGTGAAACTGAGCGTGACGATGGCGGCGAGCATCAGCAGCTTGTCCGCCAGCGGGTCGAGCAGGGTGCCCAGGCGGGTGATTTGATTGAACCGCCGGGCGATCCAGCCGTCGAGGGCATCACTCACCGCGGCGATGCCAAACGTCGCCGCCGCCCAGTGCCTCAGCGATTCATTCGCCGCGCCCTCCCGCACGCTTTCGCCATAATAGATCACCAGCCCGATGAACACCGGGATGAGCAAAATGCGCAGGATCGTGATCTGGAGGGCAAGGTTCATGCCGCGGGCAGTTTCAAGTTTCAGGTTTCAAGTTGCAAGCGCCGTGAACTAACTTGAAACCTGAAACTTGGAACCTGAAACTCCCGAAAATGCCGCAAATCGAACCGCTCGACCTCCTCAACGCCTACTGCGAAGGCGTGTTCCCGATGGGGGACGATGACGGCTCGATCTCGTGGTTCCGGCCGAAGATGCGCGGCATCCTGCCCATCGCCGATTTTCATCTGCCAGCCCGGTTTGAGCGCTATTTCAAGAGCCACCCCTTCGAAGTGCGCTGGAACACCGCTTTTGGCGATGTCGTGCGCGGCTGCGCGGATCGACCATCGACCTGGATCAATGAGACGATTCTCGACACCTACGAGGAATTGCACCGCATCGGCCACGCACACAGCGCGGAGGTGTGGCGTGACGGGCGCCTCGTCGGAGGTGTCTATGGCGTCAGCATCGGCGCGGCGTTTTTTGGCGAGTCGATGTTCAGCCGCGAGACACAGGCCTCCAAGGTGGCGCTCACCTGCCTGCAGCATCGCCTGCACGAGCGCGGCTTCATCCTGCACGACACGCAATGGACCACGCCGCACCTCGCCATGTTTGGCGGTCACGAGATCCCCTGCGCCCAGTATTTGAAGCTTCTCCACCGCGCCATCCAGATGCCTGCCAATTTCACCGACGGGCCTCCGAGGTCGGTTTTGGTTTTTCGGTGATCGCGGGTGTCCTCACAACTCCATCAACGCCTCCAGCCGCTTCACGCTGACGGGCTGTGCGGTGCCGAGTTCTTGGGCGAAGACTTGGACGCGATACTCTTCAAAGAGCCATCGGAAGGTCTCGTGGTTGGCTTTGGGGACTTCTTGGGGCCAATTCACGAAGTCGGTGATGAGCTGCTGCTTGTCGGTGTCCTTCGCGGGGTTGTTGATCCAGCGTTCATTGCGGACTTGGATGGCTTTCAGGAAGCGGGGGAGGTGCTGGAGCTGCTCGTGTGGGGTCTTTAAAAGCAGATCGGACGGAACGAGGCGCTGGAGATCGGCTTCGAGGCCGGGATAGCGTTTCGGCAGGGCGAGGAGTTTCGCCCGCTGATCGAGGATTTGGGTGTGCAGCGTCTTGGTGCGATGGACGACGGCGGGAAGATCGCGGCGGAAGGTTTCGGCGAGCTGCTGAAAGCGTTTTTCAGTGAGCGGGAAGAGCGGCGTGAGGCGCAGCAGGTGCGCGAGGATGTGCTCGTGGGCTTGATCGGACAACGCGGCGGGCGAAACGGCGGCAGGAGCGGCTTGGACCTTCTCAAACGGATTATTGGCAGGAGAATGGAGGCAGGAGAATGATTTCTGAACCGATTCTTCTGCCTTCATTCTTCTGCCAGCTTCTGGTCCGACAAAACTCCTCAGCTCCTTCTTGAGCCAAGCGATGTCTTTGGCCAAAAGATTCTCCGCGAGCTTCCGCACGCCGGCGGGAGTGGTCTTGATGGCTTCTGCCTTGGTTTTGAAAAGACGCACATCGACCTCGCCATCGCGCAAAACAAGGGCGGGATAGCCGAAGACCTGCGCGTGGCCGATTTGCTCGACGAGGATGCTCTCGGGCAGATCGCCGAAGCTCCAGCTTTGCAGGGCGAAACGCTCAAACTTCGGCAAAAGACGATCCCAGGCATCGGTGCGGCGATGAGCCTCTTTTTCGACCTCGGCGTGCAGCGTGCTCAAATCACGACTGGAGGCGACGACGGTGTTTTTCTTCGTGTCGTGCAGCTCGATGCGCGGCTGCAAATGCGCGGGAATGCTGCCGGGGGCCCAATCGCTGGCTTGGATGCGCATGCGGTAGCGTTGTGAGATGAACGCGGCCATCGCGGCGAGGAAATCGCCGGTGCCGGGATCGAACTCGGTGGCGATTTCGCGTGCTTTCGGATCGATGGGCATCAGATCGCGGCGGATGGACTTCGGCAGCGCACGCAGCAGCGCGGCGGCGATTTCTTCGCGCATGCCTGGCACCATCCACTGCACCTGACCGGTGGTGAGATGCCCCGCGAGCTGCACGGGCACCTTCACCGTGACGCCGTCGTGCTCTTGACCGGGTTTGTACCTGTAGGTGACAGGAATGACCGAGTTCGCGAGTGAGACCTGATCGGGGAACTGCTGCAACTCGGCCTCAAAGTCCTCGCCACCGGCGAGATCGGCTTCGGTGGCGCAAAGGAAGCGCGGCTCGGTCTCGGTGCGCTCTTTGACGACGCGGTTGAGGTCGTGGATCGACGAGATGTTCTTCAGCCGTGCATGGTAAAAGCGGAACAGACGTTCCTCGACGGCATACACGCGGTTGCTGCGCACACGCGTGAGCATGGTCTCGATCTTTTGCCGCAGCGCGTTGTTCTGTGCGTAAAAGCGCAGCGTGATGGCGGTGTCCTGATGCTCGATGAGGGCACCGCGAATGAAAAGCTGCGTCGCGGCGACGGGATCGACCTTGAGGTAGTCGATAGAGCGTCGCGTGATCTCGAGACCGTGCAGCATCACACGCTCCACACAGGTCACGCGACCGGCTTTTTCGTTCCAGTGCGGCTCGCTGTGCTTGTAGGTGCAAAGATGCGCTCCCAGTTCGGCGATCCAATCCGGCTGCACCTTCGCCACCGTGCGGGCGAAGAGCTGCGAAGTGTGCACGATCTCTCCGGCCACGATCCACGCGGGTTGTTTGGCTTTGTCCTGGCCGGGTTTGGGCTTCGCGTTCTTCTCACGGCGTTCGTAGAGGTTTGAGCCGGGGAAGATCATCACCTCGCGGTTCCCGGAGGTTTTGTAGAGGTTTCGGTCTTCCTTCACCGCGATGTGGCCAAGCTGCGCGACGAGGATGCTGCGGTGGATGGCGTCCTGTCTTTTGGAGAGATCGGTCTGATCAGACGAATCGGTCCGATCATTCATGAGATCACAAAGCTGCTTCCAGACATCCCGCCACTCCTGCATGCGGGTGAAGGAGAGGAAATTGGCGCGGCAGAATTTGCGCAGCGCATTGGCGGAGCCTTCGGGCGCGGCTTGCCAGATTTTCAGCAGGCTCAAAAAGTCCGAATCAGGCGCGGCGAAGGCTTTGTGCGCGGCATTGGCGAGTTCCTTCTTCTCCTCGGGCCGTTCACGCGGATCAGGAATGCTGAGGCCGCTGGCGATGATGAGCATCTCCGGCAGCACTTTTTCCACCCGGGCATGCAGGAGCATGCGGCCGAGGGTGGGATCGAGCGGGAGCTTGGCGAGTTCACGACCGAGCGGCGTGAGTTCGTGCGTGTCACTGAGGCTGCCGAGTTCGTGAAGAAGATCGTAACCGGCCCGAATGGCGGCGCTGCTGGGCGGATTGATGAAGGGGAAGGTCTCGATGTCGCCAAGCTTAAAGGCCTTCATGCGCAGGATGACCTCGGCGAGGTTCGCCCGCTGGATTTCCGGCATCGTGAAGCGGTCGCGCTTTTCAAAATCATCCTGTTCGTAAAGGCGGATGCACAAACCATCTCGCACACGACCTGCACGACCCGCACGCTGGTTCGCGCTGCTTTGCGACACGGCTTCCACGGGCAAGCGCTTGGTGCGGGTGCGCGGATTGTAGCGGCTCATGCGGGCGAGGCCGGTATCGACCACCACGGCGATGCGCGGGATGGTGATGGAGGTCTCCGCGACGTTCGTGGCGATGACGACGCGGCGTTTGCGCCCCGGCTCAAACACACGCTGCTGCTCCGCCGAGGCCATGCGGCCAAAAAGCGCCAAAACTTCGAATTCGCGGCCGAGACGGCCATCGAGCAAGTCACGCGTGTCCCGGATGTCGCGCTCGGTGGGCATGAAAACGAGCACATCGCCGTCATTCGTCTCGATGAGCGCATTTTCGACCGCAGCGACGGCGCCGTCAATGAAGCCAAAATCGTCTTCCTCGGTCACGAGCGGCATGTAGCGGATCTCGACGGGGTAAGTGCGTCCCGACACCTCGATGATCGGCGCACCGCCAAAGGCCTGCGAGAAGGCCTCCGTGTCGATGGTGGCCGAGGTGACGATCAGTTTCAGATCGGGCCGCTTTTTGAGCAACGTGACCAGATAGCCGAGCAGGAAGTCGATATTCAGCGAACGCTCATGCGCTTCATCGAGGATGAGCACCGAGTAGGCTCGCAGCATGGGATCACTCTGGATCTCGGCGAGCAGAATGCCGTCCGTCATGAACTTCACGCGGGTCTCGCGGCTGGTGTCATCGCTGAAGCGCATCTTGCAGCCGACTTCGCGGCCCCACGGCACGCCGAGTTCTTCGGCGACACGTTTGGAGACACTCATCGCCGCCACGCGACGCGGCTGCGTGCAGCCGATGGTGCCTTGGAAGTCACCGAGGGCCTCCAGGCACATTTTGGGAAGCTGCGTCGTCTTGCCGGAGCCGGTCTCACCGGCCAGGATGACGACCTGATGCTTTTGGATGGTGGTGATGATCTCCTCACGCCTTGCGGTGATGGGAAGATCGTCAGGGTAGCGGAGGCGGAACATGATGCCCGGGCGATAACCTCGACAAATCAGGCTTTGGCCTGCCACTTCGGGTAGCGGCTCTTGAGCTGCTGGCGGATTTTTTGTGCCTGGGCGGAGTCGCCAAGTTTGTCGAAGGTGAGGGCGGCTTTGTGGAGGGCCTCGGGCGTGACTTGATCGTCCTCGAAGACCTGGCTGGGCACGGCATACTTGCCGGCGGCGGCCTGCCATTTGGCACGCGCGGCATCGATCTGGGTCTGCTTGGCGAGGGCATCGCCGTGGGCATTGTAGATGTCTCCTTCGAGGATGAGGAGCTCGGCCTGAAGCTTGCCGTCTTTGACAAAGGCGAGGGCTTCCTGCGCGGTGGTATCGGCTTCATCATAGGAACCCTTGCCGAGCTGGGCGCGGCCTTTGGTGATGAGCGCACGAGCTTTCGAAGAAGGATCGGGGTTCGACTTCAGGTAGTTCTCGGCGGCGGCGACGCTTTGGTCGTAATTGCCCGCGGGAAGCTGCGACATGGCGAGGTAGATCCAGACGACCGGCTCGGTGTTTTCAGGTGTCTCGGGCGTGGCGGCGAGTTCGAGATAGCGAGCGGCCTTTTTGAAGTCCTCGGCGGTGTAGAGTTTCAAACCGAGCCACTTCAGGATGTTCGGCGGCACCGTGCCTTCCGGCTTGGCGGCGAGATAACCGTCGATTGTCTTGGCGAGTTCGCTGGCGTTCTGGCGGGCGTATTCGCAGAGCATGAGCATCTGGCTTGCCTTCTCAAAGTAGGTCTTGCTGTCGATTTCGAGCGAACGGCGAAGGGCAGGGATGGCCTTGTCGTAAACTTTTTGGTCAAAGTAGCCGCGACCAATCCCATACTGGGCCTGCGCGGCCGCCGGGGTGGTGGGGAATTTCTTCAAGAGCGTCTCGAAGGCGGTGATGCTGGTCTTCGGGTCCTTCAATTCCATGCCAATGAGGCCGAGCTGAAGCCAGGCGATCTCGCAAGCATCGGATTGGGGGAAGTCCTTGGTCACTTGCTCGAAGTCCGCCTTGGCCTTGGGGAGGTCACGAGCATCTTTGTTGGCCATGCCGCGACGGGCGAGGGCTTTGGCGAAGAACTCGTGGCCGGGGAAATCGGTCAGGAACCGGGTGAAGGTGACGACGGCATCCTGATGGCGGCTGGATTCGGCCTGCGCCCAACCCATGTTGAAGACAGTGCCGGGGCGGAGTTTCTCGGGGAGCTTGTCCACCTTCAAATCGGTGTAGCTCAGCGAGGCCTGGTTGAAGTCGGACTTGTTGAAGAAGTAGTCGGCGCGGATGAGGCGGGCGAGGGTGAGGAACTCGTGATCGCCCTTGGTGGGCGTGTAGCGGGCGATGAAGCCATTCGCGAACTCGCCGAGGTCCTTGTCATTCAGGAGGTAGAAGCAGTAGAGCTTCCAATAGCCGGCCTCGAAGGCCTCATCGGTGTCCTTGTGATACTGCTCAATGATGAGATAGACCTCGACGGCGCGGGCATAGCTTTTCCGCTGACGGTAGGCGTGACCGACGAGGAGCAGCATCTTCGGGCGTACATTGCCGGGCGGCAGCGTTTCGGAATGGCGGTTGTAGTAGTCGATGACGCCGTCGTAATCGCCCTTGGCGTTCATGGCCTGGATGACGCCGACCAGCGCGATGCCGCGGCTGGCTTCCGTGGTCTCAGGCAGCGCGACGGCTTTCTGAAACATGGCGATGGCCTGGTCATACTTCTTCTCCTCCTGGTAGAGCACCGCGAGACGCAGCGAGGCATCGGCGAGCACGGCGTTGTTGGTGCTGGACTGGACGAGTTGCTCGAAGGCCTTGATGGATTCGCTCTTTTTGTCCTGCTGAAGCTGAAGGGAGCCCAGGGCGAGGAGCGCGGTCTCGCGGTAAGGGTTGTTGGTTTGCACGGCCACGACGGCGTTGAGCGCCTCGGCCTGTAGTTTGGTATCGCCGAGAAGCTCGTGGCAGCGGCTCTTGTTGTAGAGAGCGGCGAGTTTGGCCTCGGGAAGCTTGGTTTTCTCGATGCAGAAGGTGAAATAGCGGGCGGCTGCCATGAGGCTGGGCTTGGCACCCGTCTTGTCTCCTTCGGAAACAGCGTTCTGGCCCTGATTGAAGGTCATGGCGCCGAGGCGATAGGCGGCGGACGGAGCGCCCTCGCTGTCCGGGTAGCGATTGACCACCTCGTCCCAATACGACGCGGCCTGCTTGAGCTGGCGCTGCTCGCGGTAGCATTCGCCGATGCGGAAGAGGGCATCGGCGACGCGTTTGCCGCTGGGGTAGGTCTGGAGGTACTTCGCGAAGTTTTGCGTGGCGATGGCCCACTCCTGGCGCTCGTAGGCGAGCATCGAGAAGTCGAACATGTCGTCCTCGGGGCTGCGGGCTTTCGGAGGTGAAGCAGGCGCCGTGGCGGGCGGTGGACGCACGGGGATGGCACGCGGCACGGGCGGATCGTCATCCACTGGCAGAGCCTTGGGGGCTTCTTGGGCAAAGGTGAAGCCACCTAGCGTAAGCGAGGCAAAAACGAATCCGCGGAGGAACTTGGGAAGGGGCGTGTGCATGCGGCGGCGCGGCTATTTCGGCGGGGAGGGAGCGGCGGCCTCGCCCTCGGGCTTTTTGACGGCGAAGGCGATGTTGTAGATGCCGGCTTTCTGGCAGGCATCCATGACGCGGATGCCGTATTCCCAGTCGGTGGCCTTGTCTCCGCGGATGATGACGGCCTGCTCGTTGGTGCCGGCCATGACGATGATGTTTTGAAGCTTCGTGAGTAGCTCGTCGGTGGTGTAGGTCTGGCCGTTTACGATGACCTCACCGTCTTTTTTGATGTTGATGATGATCTCACCGACGGTGCGCGACTCGTTCTCCTTGCCGGAATCCGCCGCGGGCACGCTCACGTCCATGACCTGCTCTTCCTTCGCATACTGGAAGGTGACGGCGAAGAAGATGACGAGCAGGAACAGCACATCGACGAGCGGCGCGAGCTGCATCGGCGTGGGTTCGATCGAGTGCTGTTTACGGAAGTTCATGACGCGGGAGGCGAAAGAATCACACCGAGGCGGCGGCGCGGGCGGCACGTTTATACTGCACGGCGAGGAGGGCCATGAGGTGCGTGGTGGCGGCCTCCATCTCGGAGATGAGGCGGTTTACCTTGCCGCGAAAGATGGCGTAAAACATGAGCGCCGGGATGCCGATGACGAGGCCGGAGGCGGTGCAAAGAAGCGCCTCGGAGACGCCTTGAGCGAGGCCGAGTTGGTTTGAGCCGCCAGCGCCCTTGCCGGAGATCTCGTGGAAGGTGGTGATCATGCCGAGCGTGGTGCCGAGCAGGCCGAGCATGGGGGCCACGGCGCCCACGTCGCCCAGGTAGGCGATGCGGGCGAGGAGGAGACTGGATTGGCGGTTTCCCTCAGCCTCGGTGACCTCTTTGACCTCCTCAAAGCTGGCGGTCGGATTCCGCGTGGCGAAATCGAGGGTCTTGGCGGTGATGCGGGCGATGCATTCGTTGCGGCGGTTGCACACGGCGAGGAGGCCGAGGTAGTCCTGCTTGCGGATGAGGGCATCGGCGGAATTCATGAAGGCATCGCTGACGACGGTGCCCTGGCGGATCGTGAGAGTGAAAAGCACGATCATGAAGAAGGCCACCATGGAGAGGCCAATCAGCGGGTAGGCCATGATGCCGGTGCGCTTGATGAAGCCGCTGAAGGTAAGCGTGTCGCCGAAGGGATTGTCCGCGTTCGGATCCGCCGGGGTGGTGGCAGCGGCCGCGGCAGGTGCTGGAGCGGTCGTTTGCGCAGATGCCGTCCCGGCGGCCATCCACGAGAACACAAACGCCAGCAAGGCCAGGGCGAGGAGGATTTTTCGGTGCATGAGGAGGCAAAAGTAAGCGAGCACGGCCTGCTTGCAAGCGGGCGCGGCATGCCAGATGCCCGCTATTCCTTCATTTCCTGTTCCATGCGTTCGCTGAGCCACTGCTTCATCATACTCTGGTAATTCAGGTAACGGCGGCGGGCGACGCGTTTGATGCGACTGAGCATGCGGGGGTCAAAGCGCAGCGTGATGGTGGTGGATTCACGCACATCACTCCGATGCAGGGAGGACTGCATGAGACGCTGGTCGAGCTGGCGGGATTTCCAAAACAGGATCTCCGCCTCCTCGGACTCGAATTCGGGGAGTTCTCTCCAGGCCCGGATGGTGGGCAGGTCAGCGGAAAAAGCGGTCATGGGTATGAATCAGATGTCCTCGGCTTTTTTGCGCTCAAAGAACTCGTGCTCTGCGGTGGTCATGAGGCGCGCAAAAATGACGCGGTAACGTTTTCCATCCGTCCAGAAGACGCTGAAGATGGGATGCCCTTGGAGGGATTTGCCGAGGTTGTAATACCGCGCCTCACTGCCGGAGCCCTGCTCATCAGGCATCAATTTGAGCGAGAAGGGATCTTCGAAGGACTCCTCGATGTCCTTCGGTGGAAGGGCGGTGAGGTCGAAGGCGCAGCCGATCCAATCGAAATCCATGTGTGGTGTCCCGTGAGATTATTTTTTGTATTCGATGAGTTCTATCTCATAGCCCTCGGGGGCGTCAATGAAAGCGAAGACACCGCTGGAGGATGGCGTGGGGCCATCTGATAAAGGATAGCCCAGCGCGGCGGCATGCCTGGCAAACTCCTCGATGCTCTCCACCTCGAAGGCGAGATGAGTCAGATCACTGCAAAACGACACCGGACCGCTGGCGGGATAGGAGCAGATTTCGATCAGCTCGTCGCTGTTAGGTGTCTTCAAGAAGACGAGCTCAGAGCCTCGCGGGGACTTGTGTCGCTTGACCTCCTCCAAGCCCAGTACCTGGGTATAAAAAAAAACGGTTTTTTCGAGATCATTCACGCGATAGCGTGTGTGGAGCAGCTTTTTGACTTTCATGGGAACAAACATGGATTATTCACCGTGATGTCCAAGGAGCAATCCAAGAAAAAACCCTGTGCCGATTCACGGCACAGGGTTTTGGTCCGATTGAGAATTCTCGGTTTACGGTGAATTCGGCGTGTTGGTAATGCCGACCCCATTGGCTGAAGGAGAACCAGTAAAGGGCACATTGCTCTGACTCGTTTGGCTGCTGGCTTGTTGCTGGCCTGAACTGTCTGTTCCGCCACCGTCTCCTGAAGAATTATTGCCCCCTTGGCCATCGCCGCCGGTGCCACCACCTCCAGTGCCACCACCGTTTCCGGCATTGCCGGCGTCACCCACGTTACTGCCGCCGTTGTTGGTGTGGCCGGGATTGGTGGCTGCCTGTCCACCTGGGCCGCCGGCATTACT
Organism: Verrucomicrobiota bacterium; assembly: GCA_046051905.1. Taxonomy (GTDB): domain Bacteria; phylum Verrucomicrobiota; class Verrucomicrobiia; order Verrucomicrobiales; family Verrucomicrobiaceae; genus Prosthecobacter. Next base: position 356 of record JBJONJ010000183.1, on the reverse strand, counting down.
CCCAGGGCTACCACCCGGGAATCCGCTTCCCGAAATCACTGGCGAACTTACTCCGAAGGCAGGGGGATTGAAATCCGGCTCCCAACGGAGAGCTAGGTAGCGAGATTTGACGACAGCTTTTGGCTTTGCTTTCAGGTAACCCAAGCCGCGAGTATCCTCGGCCGCTGCCACGGGTTCGCGTTGCTGAAAATCGGCTGGGTTGAATGCAAGACGACCGCGCCAATCCTCTTTCTCAGGTAGTTTCTCGAAGGCGAATACTTCGAAGCGCACCGGCCGTGGCGAATGCACCGAACCAAATTCATTCATGAGGCGAACCTGCCCAAGATCGTAAATCAAGGTGCGATAACGCTCGTCCG
>JBJONJ010000182.1:0-11397 GCA_046051905.1 Verrucomicrobiota bacterium | reverse complement strand
TCGAACGGGCCAAAGATGAGATGTTATTACGACGATCCCGTGATGAACGATCGCGCCACCCTGCCGAAGCCATATCAACGTGAGGCGCTCATCCAGCTCGTGAACAGCGTGCTGGCCGTGGGTTCCAAAAAGGCCGCGTGACCTTTACGCCACACGCACCGCGCCCTGCGCATTCATCGCCTGCCACACGCCGTCCACGACGCGCATGTAGCAAATGCCTTCGAGAAAGCACGGTGAGGGCCGTGGCGCCTGCGGATCACGCACGGCGGCGATGAAGTCACGCTCCACCGTCCAGCCGCGTTGCAGCTCGGTGGGAATGTCGAGCGGCTCCAGCTTGCCGCCGCGTTTGCCGAGGCAGAGTTCATCGCTCACGAAATCATAACTCAGCGTGCCTTCGGAGCCGAAAATCCACAGCTTGTCGCCCGGTGGATGCGCCGCCACGCCGCTGAAGAGCAGCGTGGCCTCCAGGCCGCCGCGAAACTTCGCCAGCACGTTCAGAAAGTCAGGAATCTCCACCACGATCTCGCCGCGTTGCGGGATGACCACGTTGCCGCGTGCCTCGACCTCCACGATGTGCCCCAGCCAGCGCTGCAGCACCTCGATGTAGATGCCCAGCGTGAGAATTTGAATGCCGCTGACCTCCGATTGCTGCCTCCAGTGCGCCGGCGCCTGCGGATCGAGCCATGAATCGCTGAAGCTGTGCAGCATCGCCTGATGCGGCGTCCCGATCGCGCCCTCGGCGAGCAGCTTCTTCACCAGCTCACCACCCTTCAAACCATGCGGTGCCGGACAAATCGCCGTCACCAGCTCGGGAAAACGCATCGAGGCCTCCCACATGAGCTGCGCCTCGGCCAGACTCGATGCCATGCGGGCCTGCGTGAAGACATGCTTGCCGTTCGCCAGCGCAAGGTTCGTCGCATCGGCATGCAGATAGGGATGAGCCCCGATCCACACGACATCCACATCCTCCGCCGCGCACACATCGCCCCAGTCGGCCACGACTTGCGCCTCCGGCGCGAACTCTCGGCAAAAGGCCTCCGCGCTCGCCACGCTGCGATTGCACACCTTCGTGATGCTCACGCCGGGAATGGCCCGCAGGCCCGGCATGTGACGCGATTTGACGATGCCACCGGCGCCGATGAGGCCGATGCGGACGGGTTGGAGAGCGGAAGACATGGGGCTGAAAATGGAGTGGTAGAGTGGTGGAGTGGTGGAGTGTTGTTTGCGCCGGCTCAATCAATACTCCACTACTCCAGCACTCCATTCGCCTCCCACCGTGATCCTCCGCCACCTCTACATCTCCCCCGAGCACAATTTCTACGGCCACCACGGACAGCCCGCCGGCACCGCGCCGATCATCGAGGTGCCGGAAGTCGAGTGCGTGGCGGGCAAAGGCCTGCGTGGCGACCGTTTCTTCGGCTGGAAAGAGGACTACAAGGGCCAGGTGACCTTTTTCGAGGAGGAGCAGTATGAACGGCTCTGCGAAAAGTTTGCCGTCACCCACCTGCCGCCCTCCGTTTTCCGTCGCAACATCATCATCCGCGGCGTGGACCTCAACACGCTCATCGGCGTCGAGTTCGAGGTGCAGGGCGTGCGCTTTCTCGGCACGCAGGAATGCGCCCCGTGCTACTGGATGAACCAGGCCTTCGCCGAAGGCGCGGAAGAGGCGCTGAAGGGCCACGGCGGTCTCCGCGCCAAAATCCTCACCGACGGCTTCCTGCGCGTGTCATGAGCTTCGCCGCTGTTTTGCTCTGCGGCGGCAAATCCACCCGGATGGGCCGCGACAAGGCCTTCCTCGACTGGAATGGCCGTCCGCTTTGGCAGGTGCAGCTCGACAAGCTCCAACAACTCTCGCCGCAGCGTCTTTTGATCTCGTGTCGTGGGGAGCAAAGCATCGTGAGTGAGGCGGAGAGGGTCTTTGACCCGATTGACAGTAATGACGGGCCGCTCGGAGCCATCACGCGATGTCTGGAATTCGTGCAGATGCCGCTGCTCGTGCTAGCCGTCGATATGCCGTGGATGACCGTCGAGTGCCTCCGCGAGCAAATCCTGCGCGGCGGCTTCTTTCGCGGTCCGCATGGCTTTGAGGCGCTCTGCGCTGTTTACGAGCCTGCGATGCTGCAAAACATGAAAAGCGCCCTCGCCGAACGCCGCCTGGCCCTTCAACATGTCATCGAAGCCTGCCAGCCCCGAGTTCGCAAACTCACCGCGGAGGTCGCCGGCTTCTTCCACAACGCCAACACTGCCGAGGAGCTTGCCAACCCGGCCTTATGACCCAGTCCAGCCTCACCCGTCTCCTGATTCGCGTGCAAATCGGCTCGCTCATCGGCTTCATCCTGGCCGCCATGGGCGCGGTGCTTGTGATGATGCCCTACTTCTCGAATGGTCCTATCGTGAAGCGTGACGATGCCTATGTGGACAAGACCGGGGCGGCACGCACGGCGGCGGAATATGAAAAATACGCCACCCATGAAACCAGCGCACGATGTGCCGGCGTCCTGGGTGTGGTCTCGGCGGGCATCTCAATCCTGGCGGGCTTTTGCCTGCGCAGCCGGTGAGCCGTCCAATAATGGCTTGGCGTTTGCTCGTTGGCATGACAGAACCCTTTTTGTCTTTTCTCAACATCTCTCTGCCAGACCATGACCAACGCCGCTCCTGTGAAACATCCGCCTGGATTGATGACGTTGTTTTTTACCGAGATGTGGGAGCGGATGAGCTACTACGGGATGCGGGCGCTGCTGGTGCTGTTCATGGTGGATCAGGTCCAGGGTGCCAAGTTGAGCGATGCGCAGGCCACGGCGGTTTACGGGCTCTACACAGCGTTCGTGTATGTGATGGCGCTGCCGGGTGGCTGGGTGGGAGATCGACTGCTCGGCATGAAGCGGGCAGTCTGGTGGGGTGGCGTGGTCATTGCGCTGGGACACATCACGCTGGGCCTTGAGCGACCAGAGGCATTTTACGTCGGACTGGTCATCGTGGCCATCGGCTCCGGGCTGCTGAAATCGAACATGAGCAGCATGGTGGCCCAGCTTTATCCCGAGGGCGGCGCACGAAGGGATGCGGGCTACACGCTTTTCTACATGGGTATCAACATCGGCGCCTTCATCGGCATGATCCTGTGCCCGTGGCTGGCGCAGCGCTTCGGCTGGCGCTGGGGTTTCTCCGCAGCGGCGTTTGGTATGATTTTGGGCCTCGTGCAGTTTCAGCTCACGAAAAAGCGCCTCGCGGACATCGGCGTGCAGCCGGAGCACCCGGCCGCCCACATGCGGCGTGACAAGGTCCTGCTCCTGCTGAGCTGCCTCGCGATTACCGTGCTGGTGATCCTCTGCGTGAAAGGTGTCATCGTGATCGATCCCGTGGCGCTGGCGAAGGCCACTGCCACGATCATCTCCTGCCTGGCGGCCGCGTTTTTTGCGTGGGCATTCATTCTCGCAGGGCTCACGCCGGCGGAAAAGAAGCGCATGGTGCTCATCGTCGTGCTGTTTGGTGCCTCGGCGTTGTTCTTCGCAGGTTTTGAGCAGGCAGGCTCGTCGTTCAGCCTCTTCGCGGAGCGCTACACGATCCGCACCGTGGGCTCACTCGGCACGATTCCGGCGGGACAATTTCAGTCGCTGAACTCTTTGATGGTTATCGGCCTCGCGCCGGTGGTGGCGATGCTGTGGAGCTGGCTCGCCCGACGCAAGGCCGAGCCGGCGATGATCACGAAATTCTCGTGGGGCCTCTTCGCGCTAGCGCTGGGCTTTGTCGTCGCTGCCTTCGCTGCTCGACGAGCCCTCGCCACCGGGCCGGTGCTGCCCACCTGGCTGATCTCGATCTACTTGCTGCACACCTTGGGCGAGTTGTTCCTCAGTCCCATCGGCCTCAGCGCCGTGTCCAAGCTGGCCCCGGAAAGGTTGGCAGGTCAAACGATGGGCATCTGGTTCCTCGGCAGCTCGCTGGGCAATATCCTCGCTGGTCTGCTGGCGGGCGAGGTCAGCGGCAATGCCGCCGCACAGATGCCGCATGTCTTCATGCAGGTCGTGTATCTCGCGGGCGCCACGGGCGTGGTGCTGCTGGTCCTTTCGCGACCGCTGAGCCGGTTGATGAAGGGCGTGCAATGAGTGTCAGATCATGCGCGTGGCTTCGTTAAGTTCCCGCTCATGATCCGCATTCTTGCTCTCTCGCTGTTCGCCGCTGCCTCCGCTTTCGCGAAGCCCAACATCATCTTCATCCTCTGCGACGATCTCGCCCAGGGCGATCTCGGCTGCTACGGCCAGAAGATCATCCAGACGCCGAATCTCGACCGCATGGCGAAGGAAGGCACCCGCTACATGCAGGGCTATTCTGGCACCACGGTGTGCGCTCCTTCTCGTTCGGTGCTCATGACGGGTCTGCATACCGGTCATTGCCCCATCCGTGCGAATCGCGAAGTGCAGCCGGAAGGCCAGAAACCGCTGCCGGAGGGCACGATCACCGTGGCACGGATTTTGAAGGACGCGGGCTATGCCACCGCCGCATGTGGTAAGTGGGGCATGGGCATGTTCGACACCACCGGCAGCCCGCTGAAGCTCGGCTTTGACCACTTCTACGGCTACAACTGCCAGCGCCACGCCCATAGCTACTTCCCGGCCTATCTTTACAACGACGACAAGCGCTTCACCCTGCCCGGCAACGACGGCAAAGGGATCGGCAAGACCTATGCGCAGGAGCTGATCTCCGGCGAAGCCTTGAAGTGGGTGCGTGATCATCACGCCGCCCCCTTCTTTCTCTACTACGCCATCACACTCCCGCATGGTCGCCACGAGATCGACAAGCTCGGCATTTATGCCGACAAGGACTGGACGCCCACGCAGAAGGCCTACGCAGCCCAGGTGACGCGTCTCGACAGCGATGTGGGCCGCTTGCTCGACTTGCTGCGAGAGCTGAAAATCGATCAAAACACCCTCGTCATGATCGCGGGCGACAACGGCTCGTCTTTTGATCCGAAGTCGGAAGTCGGAAGTCTCTTCAATCAAGCCTCCAACGGCCTCCGCGGCTACAAACGCGGTCTTTATGAAGGAGCGCTTCGCCAGGCCGCTCTCGCCTGGTGGCCCGGCAAAGTGCCAGCGGGGCGTGTGAGCGATGAACCCTGGGCTTTTTGGGATTTCCTGCCCACCGCCGCCGAGCTCGCCGGGGCGAAAATTCCCACGGAATGCCACACGGACGGTCTTTCGCTCGTGAACTACCTCCAGGGCGGCCCCGCGCCGTCACGCGATCACTTTTACTGGGAGCTCCATGAGGGAACCTCGCTGCAAGCGGTGCGCTTCGGAAACTGGAAAGCCGTCCGCAACGGCCCGGAGAAACCGATTGAGCTCTACAACCTCGAAAACGACGCCGCTGAGCAGAACGACCTCGCAAAGCAAAAGCCCGATCTCGTCGCCCAAGCCGAGGCGCTCATGAAATCGTCCCGCACCGACCATCCGGACTGGCCGCTCGTGCAGCGTGTGGCGAAGAAAAAGAAGAAGTGAGGCGCTTCAGCGCGTCTCGTCAGTCGCTGGCTTCTCGTCCTTGACCTCCATCTCGACCCAGCCATCGCCCTCGCGTTCCATGCGGAGGCCATTGATGATCATCACCATGCCCAGCCCCCCGATGAAAAGGCTGGCCTCGAGGATGAAGGGCGTGGTGAAAAAGGCGAACAGGTAACCGATTCCTTCCATCACGACCTCACGAGCCGTTTCATTCACCCGGCAAGCTAGGATGAGGCCGCTGATGAACGCGATCGACCAAAGAAGCGGAGTGATCCACCAGCGGCGGCGTTCAGGAGCAGGCATAGTCATGACTTAGAGGCCGACACCGGGTTGCTGCACCAGGTGGGAGTTAGGCTCAGGTTCCAGCAGGATTGGGGCCACCGGCTCCGCGACCCGCTGAAGCCCGGCCGCTCCAAAGCGATGGGTAGGATCCATCAGCGAAAGGAAGCGGGATTCGCGGGCCGCTTTAGGGCGCTGTCGGAGTGACTGGTTCATGGGTGGCTGCGGGCATAAGAAGTTTGCCACGCTGGCACGGGTGAAGCGATGAAATTTTTGGGGAAAGTGAAGCACTCATTCTGGTGGCTATAACCTGGCAGGACCGGGGAGTGACGCAGGAAAGCCCCTGTCCTGCCGCGCAAGTCGTTACCTGAAACAGCATGCGCCTGAATCGCACGCCCGAGCATTCGTCACGAACTCGAGCCCCTCCTGCCCTGCGAAAATCCGGCGGCGGCTGGCCCGAGCGCTACTGAAATGGTGCCTGCATCCTTTCAGGCGGAAAAAAGCGTCGCAGCCCCCCCCGAAGACACTCCAAAGTTCCCTTCGTGGTCGATGCAAGACGCTGACAAATGGCGTCACGGCACCGGCACCAGTTTCTCGCCGCTGGCGGGCATCGTCTTCGTCGGCTCGCCGGTCAGGAGGCCGTGTTTAACGAGGAACCGATCGGCGGCGATCAGCGTCACGGTCTGCCAGGGGCCGCTGTTGAAGAAGCTGTGGGATTGTCCGGGAGCGATCTGGAGATCGATCGTTTTCGTGCCGAGGGCCCTCCACTTGGCATGGGCGATGTCCCAGCCTTTCTTCCAATTGTCCATGTCGCCGAAAAAGGCGATCGCAGGTGGCAGGTCGGCCTTCAAATGGCGCAGGATGTCGATTTCGGGGTCCTTGTCGTCATCGGTGGCAAAGGCGGGATTGAACCACACATAGGCGACGACGCTGGTGTCGATGGCCTTCGGGTCCGCAGGGTCGTTGAGGCCCGGATTCATTGTGGCGAGCGCGCTGATGTGTCCGCCTGCGCTGCCACCGCCGGTGATGATGCGCTGCGGATCGATGCCGAGCTCAACGGCGTGCTGCTTGAGCCAGCGGATCGCGCTTTTCGCATCGGTCACACAGACGCGCTTCTTCGTTTCACCCGCAGGCAGCTTAGCAGCCGCGTCTTTGCCCAGCATCTGATACTCCGAGGTGGCGCAGACAAGCCCGCGACTGGCAAAGTAGGCACAGGCGATGCGAAACTGCCCCAGCGAGCCTCCGCCCCAGGCGCCACCGTGGAAGAGGATCATGCCGGGCACCTTTGCCTTGGCGGGATCATGATTCGGCGGAAAGTAGATCTCCATCTGCCTCGGCTTTCCCGCGCTCTCCTTGTAAACGTAAGGCTTGCCGGGCGGGGCATCCGCGCCCATCGCAGATTTCTTTTTCGCGGCAGTTTGGGCGAGTGCTGGAGCAGCAAAAAGCAGAAAGAAAAGGAGGTGGCGGTTCATGGAATGCATCAGGTTTACTTCAAAGCGGCCTCGATGGCCTTGGCGACGGTTTCACCGAGAAAATCATAGCCTGGGGCGGTAAAGTGGACGTCGTCGGGATTCTGCATCGTGGCAAGGTGGGGCGTGATGGCGGTGAAAAGGTCGTCCATCAGGATGCCGTGCTTCTTCATCACCACTGCGGCGGCGGTGTTGCGTTCCAGAATCGGCGCGGACTTGTACTGCCCGTTCTTCGTGTCCGGACAGGGCGTGCTGCTCGCCCACAGCAGCTTCGCGCCGGTCTTCTTCATGCGTTCGATGAGCTGCTCCAGTCGTTGCTGGTAGTCAGCGACCGGTGTGTTGCGGTCGTGGATGCCGAAATTGAAGTGAATGAGGTCCCATTTTCCATCCCCAAGCCAGACGTCGATGTTTTTCAGGCCACTGGCCGTCGCGCCGCAGTTCGCGGGGGCACGATGCACATTCACCTTGCCAGCGAGCACCTTGCGGACGGCCTGCGTGTAACCGCGGGAGACAGAATCGCCGATCAGCAGCACACGCGGGAGCTTCGGGTCATCCTGCACGAAATCCCATGCGTTGGAGCGTCCGGCGATTTTTTCCTTCTTGTGGATCGGCAGGTAAAAGCCGCCGAGCTGGCCCTGCAGCACACGCTCCCAGGCCTGCTGGTCGGGCGGGAGCTTCGAAACCAGTGCCTGATACCGCTCCTCGTTGATCGCATCGGCCTTCGCCTTTTGCGCAGCGGCCTCGACGGCGTTGGTCGGCTCGCCTTTGGGCGGGTTCGCGGACGTTTGAGCAAAGCCGGCGCAAGGAAGCAGCAAAAGGAGAAGGAATTTCATGTGTCTGTAACAACGCATGATACCAACGCCATCCTTGCCAGTCTTTGAAAGACCATCTAGCCATGCTCGCATGGACCTAAACTGGACAGAGAAAATTGTGATCGTCACCGGCGGCGGTGGCGGCATGGGACAGCAGGCGGCAAAGCGTTTTGCGGAGGCGGGCGCGAAAACATTTATCTTTGGACGCACGCTGGAGTCGCTCCAGGAAACCGCCGCGCTGTCAAAAAACATCATTCCCATCGTCTGTGACGTGGCCGATGCCACCAGCGTGGCCGCCGCGCTCGACGAGGTGTTAAAGCTCGGCGTTCCGTTCGCCCTCATTCATACCGCGGGCATCAACACGCCCGATCGTTTCATGGCGCATGCGGATCCCGCGCGCATCGCGAGCTCCGAAAGCTGGCGCCGGGTCATGGAGATCAATGTCCTCGGTGTGGCGAACATGATCCAGGCTGTTTCCAAACCGATGGCGGCAAATGGTGGCGGACGCATCGTCGTCGTCTCATCAACGGCCGGGCACGGTTACGATTCCTATGCCGGCGTCCCTTACACCGCGAGCAAATGGGCTGTTCACGGCATGCTCTTCACCGCCCGCATGCAGCTCAACGCCCACGGCATCGTGCTCTCCGAATACGCGCCAGGCGAGGCAAACACCCCGCTGGTCGCCAAACGTCCCGTGCAGCCTTCAGCCAGGCACAAGGAGGCCATGATCACCTGCGAGGACTGCGCGGAGGCCATGTTCTTCATCGCCTGTCAGCCGCACAGCATGAGCATCGTGCAGCTCCCGGCCTACCAGCCCTTTGGCGGCATGCCCCCGCAAATCACGCTGCCATGGCTGGACGCCTTTGAAATCAAGCAGCGTTAGCCTGGCAGCGCCCGCGAAAGTCCCCTCGCGAGACCAAGGTTTTCGAGGACAAAGAGGCGTTGCGGCTGCGTAGTCGGTGCATGAGGCTTCTCCTTTTCCTTGTTGCTGTCTCCAGCATCTTCGCTGCCGATCCCATTGCCATCGGCTCGCGTCGCGAGTTGTTCGCGGATGATTTTCTCATCGAAAAGCTCACCGGCAAGGCCGAGCAGCGCCTGCATCAGCCGCAGCCGAAGGAAATCGCCATCACGCATGACGCGCCATGGGAGGGCAGCGGCAGCGGCTACCACAGCATCTTCAAGGACGGCGACAAATACCGCATGTATTACAAGTCCTGGCAGCTCACCGTCACCGCTCCCGGCAAGGTGAACACGGGCGAGCATCCGCTCTTCACCTGCTACGCCGAAAGCGAGGATGGCATTCATTGGCGCAAGCCGGAGCTGGGCCTGCACGAGTTCAAAGGCTCGAAGGCCAACAACATCGTCATCCCGCATGGCAAGATGGGGAAGGTGAATCCCGATGGCGGGCATCCCGCCATCTTCAAAGACGAGAACCCGAACGCGGCATCCGATGCGAAATACAAGGCCATCGTGCGCTCGAACTCGCCGAAAGGCCTTCTCGCGCTGAAATCGCCCGATGGCCTTCGCTGGTCGCCGATGGCGGACGCGCCAGTGATCACAGATGGTGCGTTTGATTCGCAAAACCTCGCGTTTTGGGATGCGCAGGCCGGATTGTATCGCGCTTACTGGCGCTACTTCACCGAAGGGACGACGGACGAGAAGAACTGGAAGCCGGGCGGCCTCCGCGCCATCCGAACGGCCACGTCGAAAGACTTCATCCATTGGGAGAACCAGCAGGACCTGCACTACATCGACTCACCCGGCGAGGCGCTCTACACGAATCAGGTGAAGCCGTATCATCGAGCGCCGCATGTACTGCTCGGCTTTCCCACGCGCTACATCGAACGCGGCTGGTCGGAGAGCATGCGGGCGCTGCCGGAGCGCGAGCACCGCGAATGGCGCTCGAAGGCCAGCGACCGCTACGGCATGGTCATCACCGAGGGCCTCTTCATGGCCAGCCGCGATGGCGTGACCTTCAAACGCTGGAACGAGGCCTTCCTCCCGCCGGGCATCGAGCGTCCCGGCACCTGGAACTACGGCCATCAATACATCGCCTGGCATCCCGTGGAGACAAAGTCATCCATGGAAGGCGCACCGAACGAGCTCAGCCTCTACGCCACCGAGAGCTACTGGACGGGCAAAAGCAGCGAACTGCGCCGCTACACGCTGCGCCTCGACGGCTTTGTCTCGCTGCACGCTCCGATGAGCGGCGGCGAGGTCATCACCAAGCCGCTCACCTTCACCGGTAAAGCCCTCACGATGAACTTCGCCACCTCCGCCGCTGGCGGTGTGAAGGTCGAAATCCAAGACGCGAACGGCAAAGCCATCCCCGGCTTCACTTTGAGCGACTGCGAAGAGCATTTCGGTGACTCCATCGAGCGCACCGTCGTGTGGAAAAACGGCCGCGATGTGAGCTCGCTCGCCGGAAAATCCGTGAAGCTGCGTTTCGTGCTCAAGGACGCGGATGTGTATGCGATCCGGTTTGAGTAAGTGCTGGGGTGAGGGGGCAAATCTGGCTTCGTCGAATAGTTCGAGGCATTTTAGGCCGTATCCCCCTCTCATGCGCCGACTCCTGCCCTTCCTTGCTCTTCCCGTTCTCGCCGCCGATCTGCCGCCGGACAAAGGCAACACCATCCCTGACAGCGCCAAGCGACCTGTGGTGGTGACGGGAAAGTCTTCGCTCGCTTTGCCGAAACACGAGCTGCCGGAAGGTTACACGCTCGAGCTCGCCGCCGCGTCGCCGCTCGTCACGCATCCGATCATGGGCTGCCTCGATGACAAGGGCCGTCTCTTCGTCGGCGACGGCACGGGCGTGAATTGGAACAAGAAACAACTCGAGGAGAATCCGCCGAACCGCGTCCTCATGCTCGAAGACACCGACAAAGACGGCAGCTACGACAAAAGCACGATTTTCGCCGACAAGATGACCTTCCCGCAGGGCGCATGCTGGTTGAACGGCAGCCTCTATGTCGCCTCGCCACCTTCGATTTGGAAGCTCACGGATACCGACAACGATGGCGTGGCCGACCAGCGCGAGGCCATCGTCAGCGGCTTCGACTACACGGGCAATGCTGCCGACATCCACGGCCCCTTTTTGCATCCCAACGGCCGTCTCTACTGGTGCCACGGCCGCAAAGGCCACGACGTGAAGCAGAAGGACGGCACCCCAGTCGATGCCTCGCTCGCCTGCGGCATCTGGAGCTGCAAAACCGATGGCAGCGACGTCGCCTGGCACTCGCTCGGCTGCGGGGACAACCCCGTCGAAGTCGATTTCACGCGCAGCGGCGACATCATCGGCGTGCAAAACCTCTACTACACCCAGCCACGCGGCGACACGATCATCCACTGGCT